>DDKM01000077.1:0-1845 GCA_002339345.1 Firmicutes bacterium UBA2598
CTGACCAGGAACTTTGACGAAATTATCTCCGATCTGGCCGGCCGGCTAGGATTAGGCCAGTACTTCAACTTCACCCTGGAGGAACTGAACCGTGCCCGCCTGAAGAAGCTGAACATCTCCCTGGAGGAACTGCGGCAGAAGGGTGCTATGCAGCTGCCGGACACCATAGATAGTCCCAAGCCCAAGGTCAACTTCAGTGCCGCCAAACTTAAAGAAAACGGGTTCAGCCCGGTTCCCACCTGGACCGCCCCCGCGGTACAGCCGGATCCGGCCAAACCCAACCAGTTCCGGCTGATCCACGGCAAACAGGGCTACCACTCCCATACCGCCACCATCGGCATCCCCCATCTGAATCAAATCAGCAGGGACTACCAGGCGGAGCGCATTTGGATCAATGCCGCCCGCGCCAAGGCCCTGGGAATTGCCGACGGAGATTGGGTGGTGGTGACCTCCAGCATCACCCGACGCAAGGTGCGGGCCAAGGTGACCGAGCGGCTGCACCCGGAAGCGGCCTACCTGCCGGCGGGTTACGGCACCTTTTCCCCTTACCAGCCGGAGGCCAAAGGTTACGGTATTTCCGCCAACGACCTGGTGGCCTATCAATTGGAACCCATCTCCGGTCATGCCATGATGCATGAAGTTGTAGTGGAAATCAGAAAGGCTTAAGGAAGCGCGCCAAGGGACAGGAAGAGGAGGAGGAGGATTCTTTGTTGAACAAAAAAATGTTATTTCAGATAGGGGCGGTACTGAGTATGTGCCTGTTCGCCCTGGCCGGAGCGATCAACCCGGTAACCGACGCTTCAGCCACTCCCCAGATGGGCAATGACTGTTATGCTTCCGGCTGTCACACCGCTGGCAAGCCTCTGACCAAGGAAAACCTGCAACAGAAGCCGCCCACCCCTGCGTCGGCGCCCAAACCCGCGCCTGCTGCACCAGCCCCAATAGCACCGTCGGTCCCGGCGTCGGCTAAACCGATCCTGGCTCCAGCGCCAGCCAAGGGCAGCGGGGAAGTAAAAATCGCCTTCAACGGACAGACCCGGGTCTTTACGGGCATGGTGAAAGGTGATACGATACTGCTACCCCTCAGGGAAACAGCCGACTTTTTCGGGGCTAGCCTGGCCTGGAACAATCAGACCAAAACCGCTAACATTGCCTTTGGTGACATCAAGGCGTCCCTGAGGGCCAACCAGCCGATGGCCGCAGTAGACGGCCGGGAAGTAAAGCTGGCCGTTGCCCCAGTGCTGACAAAGGGCCGGATAATGGCACCACTGACCTTATTGGCTGAGGTATTCGGAATGACGGTAAGCGGTGACGTAAAGACCGGCATATCTGCCACAGCCCCGCCGCCGGTCAGCCGCGAGGCCCAGAAAAAGGCGCTGGCAGGCCTGTACTATAGGGGTGACGGCACCACCGCCTCTATTCCCAGCGGCAAGTCCATCACCAGCTGTGGCAGCTGTCACCAGCCGGGCAAGCAACCCTTAGTTACGTGTGCAACCTGTCATGGCTCCATGACCCAAGAAAGGATCCGCATAGTCCAAAATGATCTGGTGGACCAGTATTTCGCCCTGCAAAAGGAACTGGCCGCCCTGCAGGCCAAATACAATGGAGCGGGCAGCGCCGCCAAACAGGCGGCCAAGGGTTATCTGGATGCGGCAAGTAAAAACATGGCCCTATTCGCCGAGGATAAAAGCGACGGTATCCACAACCCGGCCTTCTTCCGCGTTATGTTCATCCAGGTGAAACAGGACCTGACAATTTTGAAGTCGTTGCTTCCCTAGGAGTTCCAGGACCATTCCCATACATGGGAGCCCTTAAGGGCTCCCATGCCTTTCCCCAAATAATGTA
>DDKM01000077.1:2271-14597 GCA_002339345.1 Firmicutes bacterium UBA2598
ATCAATGCCACCACCGGGGCGAAGATCGCCTCGGTGATTTTGCTGGGGTTGGGGACAGGCCAATCGTAGGTGAAAGCCAGGCTGTAAAAAAAGGCCAGGCTCCACAAGGTGACAAAGGTTACCCACTCCCCCACTTTACCCTTGCGTAACAAACCAGGTACTTCCAGTACGAGAATGGCTGCAAATCCAAGCAGAATGGGCCAGATAACGGCAACCACCTCCCATGAGCATAACTTTACTGAATGGGGATGGAGGGACCGATAATGCCGGTGCGACGGATAAAGGCATCTACTTCTAACCTGACCTCCACCTCGGGGAAAATCTCTCGCCACTGATCTTTGATCTCTCGCCAGACCTGCGGGTAATTGATATGAACCAATTCCCCGAAACCAAAGATATCAGCTCCGTATTCTTGTTGAGCCTTGTAGAGGGTGGATGCCATGATCTCCTTTAACTGCCGGGCCACCTGCAGATTCAACTGCTCAAGGGTAGAAGGGTCAGGGTCAAAGTCCGGCTGTCCGATGAGCTGTTGGTCCCCCTCTACCCGGATGTGGATGGGGAAAACGAAGCGGCCGTCTACCAGTTCCACCCGAGGATGTGCCTCCATCCTGGTCATGTTAAAGGAGGAATTGGGCTCCTGGGAGCCGGAAAGACGGATGGGGATCACTGTACCCACCGCCCGGCCGGTGAGCAGCAGGTACCCCAGGGTTTCCATATCTTCCAGCCATCCCACTAGCTTATCCTTGCGGAAAACGGCGGCGCCGTTAAGCCGAACCGCTTTTTCATCGGCCTTTCCCTGGTCCCCTCCCCCGGCACCAGCCTGTCCCTCAGTGGGAGTAAACAAGGTGAGGCGTGGAGCCAATAGGTCCCGGCCAGACTGGATGAGGCAGTTGGCCCATTCCAGTAGATCCTGCTGGTAGCCCTTGGATACCCGGGACTGGGTGAAGGTCACCATACCGAAAAGCCTTTCCGCAAGCAGCTTTTCCAGCTCCGGTTCGGCCAACATGGTTTCCAGTACATCACCTTTGGGGATGATGACTATGGATCTTAAACGGATATCCTTGTGGCGCAACAGATAATCGGTCACCTCCTGTACCCCAGGGTTGCGGGCCAGGGATTCCCCGATCAGGATGATATTCGTGTGGGCAAGAAACAGGTACCGGGGACTACGGGTGAAAAGGTTTTTTTCCGCCTCGGTGAGGGTATCACCCAGGGATGTAACCAGCCAGGACGGCTGCTGCCCACCGCCACCAGTGCCTTGCATGCCGCCAGCACTCCTACCGCCACCCTGCAACTGCTCGGGCCGTTCAATTAGCACTGCCAGCCGGTATTTTTCCCGGCCGTTCACTATCACCCGGTCAATACCGATCATATCGACAATCGCCAGGGTTTCTATTTCTTTACGACTCCAACAGCCGGTCAGGGCCGCCGCCATCATAACCGTTATCAACAGCAATGCCGCCAAGCCTTTAACCCTGCCGACCTGCCCGACGGTAAATCTGCCCATTGCTCTTACCTCCCTTCCGCCCGGCGCCCCGCGCTGCCGCCAACACCAGAAGCAAGGCCGGAATGCCCAGTTCAAAGGTATAGGCATAGGGCGGCCACGTTTTGGCCAGCCACTCCACCATTTCCGGCGAAGAATTGTGGATACCAATGGACCAGGCCAACATCAGAGCTCCGGCCGGCAGGACCAGTGGGCGGTAGTCGTTCAGGTTCAAGGTCTGGGCCGCTCCCAAGACGGCAAGATAGTAAAAGGCGGTGACTTTTACTACCCCACCCGCCACCCATATAACCAGGATCATGGCCTCTACCCTGTCCAAAAACTGGCCTACCGAAATATAGCGGGCCATGGCAAAGAAGGGGAAAGACTCCACGGCAGTCATGCCCCCCAACACCCCCACTCCCATCACCGTTACCAAGGTTAGGAGCATCCCCAGGGCGCCCACCGCCACCAGACCAGCCTTACGCGCTTCCCCGGGGAAGTTGAGGTAGGGCATGAGGATCAATAAGACCACCACTTCGCCCCGCCATGCCGATGGGGCCAGCGCCCCCCGCAGCACCGGCTTTACCCCTTCACCCATCACCGGCAGCAAATTCTTAGAGCGGAATTCCGGCAGCAACAGCAACAAGATAAGACCAATGGACCCGAGGAACAACACTCCCACCCATTCGGCCGACCGCCCCAGCACCTCCAATCCCAGCCGGACGCCATAGGCACATACCAGCACCAGCGCACCGGAAAAGACGATAATGGGCGTTTCCGGCAAAAAAGCGGCCACCAAAAAATCCGCAAATTCCCGCACCATGATGGAGGTGATGTGCAGGAAAAAGAACACGTAGGCCATCCCCACTACTTTACCCGCCGGTCCCAACAGGTGAGGTAGGTACTCAAACACCGTTTGGCGGGGGAAACATCCGCCCAGGGCGGTAACTACCAGTACCACCAGTACCCCGAAAAGGGTGGCTGGTATCATGAGGGAGATCCATCCGTCGGACCCGGCTTCCCGGGCGGTAATGGTTGGGACGAACAGTACGGCGGTGGCAGCTACCATTAGGATGAGCAGTAATACCAGTTGGTTATAAGAGATACGGCCTCCCTCAAGCATCACCATCCCCCTTTCTCCGTGGTTTCAATGGTAGGTGGGGCTTTTGCCGGTAATCCTGGCGAGCCGGTTCCCGGTAGCCGGTCAGGCGGGGGCGGGTGAACAGCGCCCAGTGGGGCAACCGGATGAATGAGTCTTTTAGATCGCGAAAACTTAAAGGGGCGAAGGGTGACAGATAGGGAATACCAAAGGACCGCAATGAACACAGGTGGAACAGGAGCATCATCAGAACCATCATAATGCCAAACAGGCCCAGGGCTGCAGCGGCGAACATGATGGGAAAGCGCAGCATGCGGATGGACAGGGAGCCGGAGACAGACGGTACCACAAAGGAAGCAATGGCGGTTAAGGCCACCACGATGACCATGGCCGGGGAGACCAGGCCGGCGCTCACCGCCGCCTCTCCGATAACAAGGGCGCCCACAATGCTGACAGCTTGGCCTACCGGACGAGGCAGTCGTACACCTGCCTCGCGTAAGATTTCAAATACCGCCTCCATTAACATGGCCTCCACAAAAGCCGGAAAGGGGACCCCTTCTCTGGCGGCGGCAATGGATCGCAGCAGCGGTGTGGGCAACATCTCATGGTGATAGGTGACAATGGCAATGTACAGGGATGGGAGCAACAAGGCGATGTTCAAAGCCATATACCGGATTAAACGGATTATTGAGGCCGGAATGTAGCAGTTCTCGTAGTCTTCGGGTGACTGCAAAAATTGGTGAAAGGTGATGGGCATGATCAAAACAAAGGGGGTATTGTCCACTACCACCGCCACCTGGCCTTCCAGCAGGGCGAAGGACACCTTGTCCGGTCGCTCGGTAACCCCCATCTGGGGAAAAGGGGAAAAGGGGTTGTCCTCGATGTACTCTTCCAGGTGGCCGCTGCCCAAAATGGCGTCCACATTGATGCGAGACAAGCGGGATTTGACCTCATCCACCAGGCCCGGCATCACATAGTCGTCCAGGTACAGGACAGCCACATCGGTTTTGGTCAGCAGTCCCACCTGCAGCTTTTCCATTTTCAAGCGACTTGTTTTCAACCGGCGACGGATGAGGGAGGTGTTTATCCGCAGGGTTTCCACAAACCCATCCCTGGACCCCCGGATCACCGTTTCGGTTTCCGGTTCCGCCACCTGACGGGTCTCCCAGCCCCTGGCGCTGACCACCAGGGCGGTGGAACAGCCGTCCACCAATACCACCAGGTCCCCTCCCAGCACGGCATTGGTCACCTCCACCAGGTCGGAAACCTGCCTGCCATTACACATGGTCACCAGCCGTTCCTGGATCTCCGTTATGGCTGACTTGGGCCGGAGTTCCGACCCCTGGGGCAGCCGGGCGGCATGGATCATTAGCGGCTCCAAAATATTGGGGTTGACCAGGGCCTTGTCCACCAGCCCGTCAAGAAAAACCAGCAACGCCGGTATGGGAGGTGAGGCCGCTATCGTAAAGGGCCGTAGAATGAAATCATCCACCCGGTCAAAGACCCGTTCCAGATCACGGCGGTTATCCTCCAGTTTGACGGAAAGGGGGTGGAATTCCAAGGGTTTCCCCGCAGCAGGCTGGGGCGGGTCTTCTGGTGGATGTTTCTTGCGACTGAAAAAAGGAAGCCTAAACATCAGGTGATTCCTCCGGCACCAGAATCTTCAATATAGGATGTCCACCTGGTGGGAAAATATGAAGACTCCGGTTCCATGATCTTGTTATTGACAGGATCCTGGCGGAATTGTATAATACTCCTACATATACCTATTTTCATATCGGAATTATTGTATTTAGGGAGGGGGTTAGGGTGAACAAACAAAGGCCGGGGAGAAATCTAAGACCACAGTTGCCTATTGGTGAAAATGCTGTGGATGAGGAAACCTTGGCCGAAATTATCCGTTCGCTAAGACAAATCCGGTATGGTACCATCACCATTACGGTACAGGATGCCAAGGTGGTGCAAATTGACAAAACCGAAAAGGTGCGACTGACCTGATATCTGTTTCCAATCAGGGAGACGCCCATTGCTGACCAGACAACTGGAGGCAGGCTGACCGGCAACAACCGGTCGGTGCCCGGTTGTCTTTTTTGATCTTATTGAACTTTAAAGGGAAGGAAGGAATGCCTATGCCTGTTTTACCCCATGGAGGTGTACTTGTAAACCGCGTCCTTTCCGGGTCTGCCCGCCAGGAAGCCATGGACAGGGCCACTCTTTTACCATCCGTCCGCCTCCAGGCAGATGAACTGGCAGACCTGGAACTCCTGGCAGTCGGTGCCTACAGCCCCTTAACCGGTTTTATGGGGCCGGCTGACTACCAGGGGGTGGTACGGGAAATGCGACTGGCCAACGGTCTGGTATGGAGCCTGCCCATCACTTTGGCGGTTACAGCCGCAGAGGCCGACTGTCTACAAGAAGGTCAAGAAATTGCTTTACGAAGCCAGGACGGCACCCTGTACGGGTTACTGCAGTTGCAAAGCAAGTACAGCTATGACCGGGAAATGCAGGCGCAACTGGTTTACCGTACCACCGATACCGCCCACCCGGGCGTAAACCGCCTGATGCACCGAGGGGAAATACTGCTAGGAGGCGATATCTGGCTGGTAAACCGGCCCGTTCCTGCATTCCCAACCTTCCACCTGGACCCAGCCGAAACCAGGGCTAGGATGGCCCAACTCGGTTGGCAAAAAGTCGTTGGTTTCCAGACCAGGAACCCGGTCCACAGGGCCCACGAGTACATCCAAAAGTGTGCCCTGGAAATGGTGGACGGTTTGCTGCTCCACCCCCTGGTAGGGGCAACCAAGGAGGACGACATACCGGCGGAAATCAGGATGCACAGCTACCAGGTGCTGTTGGATGCCTATTACCCCCGGGAGCGGGTGATGCTGGCCGTTCTACCGGCTGCCATGCGGTACGCGGGACCCAGGGAGGCAGTTTTCCACGCCCTGGTCCGTAAGAATTACGGCTGTACCCATTTTATCGTGGGACGAGACCATGCAGGTGTTGGCAACTACTATGGATCTTATGACGCCCAACATATTTTCCATGAGTTTACCCAGGCAGATCTTGACATCACACCACTTTTCTTTGAACACACCTTTTATTGCACCAAATGCGGCAACCTGGCCTCTTCCAAGACCTGTCCACACCCACCTGCCGATCACCTGGTGTTAAGCGGCACCAGGGTCAGGCAGATGTTGCAGGCGGGTGAGTTTCCTCCGCCGGAATTGACCCGGCTGGAAGTGGCCCGGGTACTCATCGAAGGTTACCGGCAAAGGGTGCCCTTTGAGACCTAAACAGGGGGGCTGATGCAATGGAACAAGCAATGTCCCTGGCCATAGCCACTTTTTTTGCCATTAATATCGGCGCCAGCGGTACCGCTGCCGCCATGGGAGCCGCCTACGGGGGAGGCGCCATCAACAGGCGCAAAAGCACGATGCTGGTGGCTGTTTGCGCCCTGGCTGGAGCAGTACTGGGCGGTGGAGAAGTGATCAAAACCATCAGTTCCGGTATCATACCTCCTGCGGTTGTCTCTCTCCATATAGCGGTGATCATCCTGACCTCAGCCGCAGCCACCCTTTTTTTGGCCAACTGGTTCGGCATCCCCCTATCCACCAGTGAAGTCACGGTGGGGGCGCTGGTGGGAGTTGGCATAGCGTTTAAGGCACTGTATGTAAACCGCCTGGTGTTAATAGTGGGGTCATGGGTGGCGGTACCCCTATTGGCCTTCACCATTGCCTTCCTGCTGGGCCGGTTTTTATATTGGCCGGTCAGCCGGTGGTTGTGCAGCTTAAGATCGGTGGAACAGGTGAAGCGGATTACTGGCCTGGCCCTGGTGGGGGCCGGCGCCTACGAGGCTTTTGCAGCAGGAGCCAACAACGTGGCCAACGCCGTGGGACCGCTGGTGGGCGCCGGGCTGCTGGAGCCGCGCCTGGGAGCGCTGATCGGCGGCCTGGGTCTGGGAGTGGGGGCGATTACCCTGGGAGGCCGGGTGCTGGAAACTAACGGAAAGGGAATCACCGGCCTGTGCCATGTTTCCGGTTTCATGGTTTCCATGACCAGCGGAACCCTGGTGCTGGCAGCCTCCCTGTTCGGCCTGCCGGTCCCCCTCACCCAGGCCACCACCACAGCCATCATTGGAGTGGGCTGCGCCAGCGAGGGGTTAAAGGTATGGCATAGCGACACTGTCCGGGCCATCATCCGTACCTGGCTCCTCTCACCGGTGGCTTCCCTGCTGCTCTCCTATATCCTGACCATGTACTATCTAAACACGGGAGGTATTTGACATGTGCCAAGCAGTCGATAAACCGGGTTTTACCCTCTGGTTCACCGGCCTGTCCGGTGCAGGCAAATCCACCATTTCCGGCATAGTGGCAGAAAGCCTGCGATCCCGTGGACACCGGGTGGAAATCCTGGATGGGGACGAAGTGAGAGAAAACCTGAGCAAGGGCCTGGGCTTCAGCAAGGAAGACCGGGATACCAATATCAAACGGATTGGCTATGTGGCCAAATTGCTGGCCCGTAACGGAGTAATTGCCATCACCGCGGCCATCTCCCCCTACAGGGAAACCAGGGACCTGGTCCGCAGCCAGCACCAAAGGTTCGTGGAAATATTTGTCCATTGCCCCCTGGAAGTATGCATCCAGCGAGATGTGAAGGGCCTGTACCGGAAAGCCCTGGCCGGCCAGATCCCCCAGTTTACCGGGGTGTCCGACCCCTATGAGGAGCCGCTGAACCCGGAAGTTGTGGTGAACACCCACCTGGAAAGCCCGGCGGAAAGCGCTGCGAAAATCCTTAACTGGCTGACCCAACACCACTATATATAGCCCCCTTGGACAGAATCCATCCCATAGGGAGGGAAGCAGCCTTGACCTCATGGCGTATCGAGGAAATAGACACGGATATTGCTATCGTGGGCGGAGGAACCGCCGGGTGCATGGCGGCCATCGCCGCTAACCGGCTCCGCCATGATTGCCGCACGGTCATCATCGAAAAGGCCCACATCCAGCGCAGCGGCTGCCTGGCTGCCGGGGTAAATGCCATCAACGCCTATCTGAACCCGGGGGAAACGGTCAATTCCTTTGTGGAGTTCGTCCGGCGGGAAGCCCACGGTGTCATGCGGGAAGATCTGGTAGCAGCCATGGCTGCCAGGTTAAACCGGATGACAGACAACCTGGCCCATTGGGGAGTACCCATCCCCAGGCATGCCAACGGGCACTACTTGCCAAGGGGAAAGCGGAGCATCGAAATTTACGGTGAACGGATTAAACCAATAATGGCTGCCCGGGCTCAAAGCACAGGAGCGCTGGTCCTCAACAAAACGGTGGCGGTGGATTATATCGTGGACGACCAGCGGGTGTGCGGGGTTTATGCCTTCAGCCTGAAGGAACCGGTCTTTTATGTGATTAAAGCATCTACTGTAATCTGTACCACCGGCGGGGCTTCCGGGTTGTACCGTCCCAATAACCCCGGTTCGGCTCGGGGCAGGATGTGGTACCCACCGTCCAACGCCGGGGCCGGTTACGCCATGGGGCTACGGGCAGGCGCCGAAATGACCGGCCTGGAAATGCGATTTATTGCCCTGCGGGTCAAGGATACCATCGCCCCTACCGGATCTGTTGCCCAAGGTGTGCGGGTGTCCCAGGTGAACGCCCTGGGACAGTCCTATATCCCTAAAGGTTCCCATGCTACCACGGCAGAAAGGTTAGCCGCCACCCTGGCGGAGGAGTGGCAGGGGCGGGGGCCCTGTTACCTGGATACCACCGGGTTGACCGCCGGCCAGGCACAGCAGCTCCAGGAGGCATATTTGGATATGTGCCCTTCAATGGTACTGTGGTGGGCAGACCGGCCCATAGCCCCCCAAGAAGCCATGTTCGAGATTTGTGGGACGGAACCCTACGTGGTTGGAGGGCACGCCCAAGCCGGCTACTGGGTTGATACCGGCCGCGCTACCACCGTGGTCGGACTGCTGGCTGCGGGCGACGTGGCTGGCGGGGCACCCAAAAAGTATGTAAGCGGCGCCATGGCCGAGGGAGAAATTGCGGCAGAAACCGCTGTCGGTTTCCTGGACCAGCTTCCACCTCCCAGGGTCAGCCCGGACCATATTCAGCAAAAGCTGAAGCAGATTACCGCCCCCCTTTACCGGGAAAAGGGCATTGGGCCGGATCTTTTGACCGAAAAGCTGCAAAAGGTGATGGACGAATATGCCGGTGGAATCAGTCAGGGCTACCGCCTTGCCGGTCCCCGGCTGGAAAGGGCCCGCCAGATGCTCGCGGAAATAAAGGAAAACACGGAGAATATGGTCGCTGTGGACCTGTATCAGCTGATGGCGGCCCGGGAAACCATGGATCGGATCCTGGTTGCCGCCGCGCTGGTTGAACATCTTTTATACCGGCGGGAATCCCGCTGGCCGGCCTACCAGTACAGGCTGGATTTTCCAGCCAAGGATGACCGGCGCTGGCAGGTTTTTGTCAATTCCACATACAATCCGAATACCGGCGCTTTCCGGTTGCAGGAGCGACCGGTGCGATAGGGAGGTGCTGACTTCGTGAGCATTGTATGGGATCCCCGAGTATGTACCGGCTGCCCCCATACCCCGGAACCGCCCTGTGCGCGGGTATGCCCGTGCAACCTGCTGTACCGCGGGCACGACGGTAAACTGGCCTGCCGGGACAAGACGGGATGCTGGGATTGTGCCGCTTGTGTCAAGGCTTGTCCCAATGAAGCCCTGTATTTGTCCCTGCCACCGGTCATCGGCGGTAACGGCGCCCGCCTGTATGGTCGTGCCTACCGGGATCATACCGCCTGGCGGATTCAGCTTTCCGGTGGTAAGGTTATCGAGATCAAACGCCCTGCATTAAATAAAATTGTTCAAAGTACCTGTGGGGTGGAAAGTTCAAGTAACAGCCCGAAGACGGAATAGACAGGCATCTCACCACTAAACCGCCAGTCCCACCTTTTCCTCTACCCACTGCACTAGTTTGCCTGAAATTATTAGACTGGCAGCTTGGCGAATATCGGGATACAGTTCCCTGTCCTGGTCCAGGTGGGGTACCAATGCGCGGATGGCCTGGTAGGCTGCCCCTGTACCTCGACCTTTGGCGCTCCCGGGGGCGAACTCCAGTGCCTGGGCCGCCGCCAGCAGTTCAATGGCCAGCACATTGGCCACATTGCCGATGACCTGGCGCAGCTTGCGGGCGCTGGTAGCCCCCATGCTCACATGATCCTCCTGGTTGGCGGAGGAGGGAATGGAATCCACGCACGCCGGATGGGAAAGCACCTTGTTTTCGCTGACCAGGGAGGCGGCGGTATACTGGGCAATCATAAAGCCGGAATTGAGTCCCCCCTCCTTGACCAGGAAAGCGGGTAACCCATTCAAGGCCGGGTTGATCAGCCGTTCGATGCGCCGCTCGGAAATGGAGGCGATCTCCGCCATGGCCATACACAAGAAATCCATGGCCAGGGCCAATGGTTGGCCATGGAAGTTGCCACCGGACAGAACCCGCTCTTCTTCCGCAAATACCAGGGGATTATCGGTGGCAGCGTTAATCTCGATGCCCATTACCCGGGAGGTATAGTTAAAGGCGTCCTTGGCAGCCCCGTGTACCTGGGGCATACACCGCAGGCTATAGGCATCCTGGACACGGGAGGGTTCACGGCGCAGGTAGTCGCTACCGTCCACCAGCAGGCTCAAGTTTTGGGCTGTACAGGCCTGGCCGGGGTGGGGGCGTACCCGGCTGATGGCCGGGTCGAAGGCATCGGTTAGTCCACCCAGAGCCTCCAGGCTCATAGCTCCAACGATGTCAGCCACCTTTAAGAGGTTGCGGCAGTCCTCCACCGCTAAAGCGCCGATGGCCGCCATCACCTGCGTGCCGTTGATCAGGGCCAATCCTTCCTTCTCCTTCAGTTCCAGTGGCTGCAGCCCCGCCTGAGCCAGTGCCTCTTCCCCCGTCAGCATACAGCCGTTGAAAAGGGCTTCCCCCCTGCCCATGAGCACCAGCGCCAGGTGGGACAGGGGAGCCAGATCACCACTGGCCCCCAGGGACCCCTGGGCGGGAATCACCGGATGCACACCCCTGTTCAACATCTCACACAGGGTCTGGATAACCACCGGGCGTACCCCCGAGTGGCCTTTGGCCAGGGCATTTGCCCTTAGCAGCATCACCGCCCGCACAACGTCCTCTCCAAAGGGTTGGCCCACCGCCGCTGCATGGCTGGTTACCAGGTTGCGCTGCAGTTCCACCGCCTGGTCCCGGGAAATGACCACATGACTGAAATTGCCAAAACCGGTGGTGATGCCGTACACCACCCGGGATTGTTCCACCATTCGTTCCACCAGATCCCTGGCCCGCTGCACCCTTTCCAGGGCTGCTGCCGCCAGGGTTACCGGCTGGCGGTGACGGGACACCCGGACCACGCAGCCGATGGTCAGGGAATCGCCATCCAGCACCAGTACCTGGTTTTTATCCATACAAGATCCTCCCCTCCGCCACCACCACCCGGCCCCCTTTAATCACCGTGTCAACACGGTTGACGCCGAAGTGATACAGGAAATACTCGTAATTGGGAGCATTCAAAATAATCAGATCCGCCTTTTTGCCCACCTGGATGCTGCCCACCTGATCCGCCATCCCGATGGCGCGGGCGGCGTTGATGGTAGCGGCGGTGATGGTTTCCTCGGGGGTCATGCCCATGCCCAGACAGGCCAGGGTCATGATGAACTGCATATTGCCCGTTGGGCAGGAACCCGGGTTAAAATCGGTAGCCAGAGCTACCGACACACCCAAATCCATCATCCGCCGGGCATCGGCATAACGCCCCACCCGCAGGGAAAAGAGGGTGCCGGGCAGCAGTACCGCCACCACCCCCCGGGCTGCCATCTGCCGCAGGCCCTCCTCCGAGGCATACAGCAGGTGGTCGGCGGAAACAGCCCCTAACTCGGCCGCCAGTTCCGCCCCTCCCAGGGGGGATAGTTCATCGGCATGGATTTTGGGTTGCAGCCCCATCTGTTTGCCCGCCAGGAGGATGCGGCGGGACTGGTCTACGGTAAATACCCCGTCCTCGCAAAAAACATCACCATACCGGGCTAGCCCTTCCCTGGCTACCGCCGGTAGCATTTCCCTACACACCAGGTCCACATAACCCTCCCGATCCCCTTGATATTCGGGCGGGAAGGCGTGGGCACCCATAAAGGTGGGAACCAAGTCCACCGGGTGGATGGTGTCTAGCTCCCGGATCACCCTTAGTTGCTTCAACTCATCGGCCACGGTGAGGCCATAGCCGCTTTTGACCTCGGCGGTGGTGGTGCCGTGCAACAACATGGTATCCAGGTTGGCCCTGGCCGCCGCCAGCAACTCCTCCCGGCTGGCCTGCCGGGTGTGACGTACTGTGGATAAAATGCCTCCTCCCCGGGCCAGGATTTCGAGGTAAGGAACCTCCCGGAGTTTCAGACCCAGTTCTCCTTCCCGACTGCCGGCATAGACCAGATGGGTATGGGGATCCACCAGACCGGGCAGCACACACCGACCGGCGGCATCCACCACCCGGGTGTGCTCCCCCACTGCCACTTCCCGGTCCAGGTCGGCATCGGGTCCAACCCAAACGATACCTTCACCACTTACCGCCACCGCCGCCTGGTCAATTACCCCCAAAGCCCCCATGGTCTGGCCGGTGCGCGGCGCCGGCCCCCGGTCCTGTACGGGGTAATCCTTACCCTCCGGTTTTTCCAGCCGATCCCTTACACAG
>DDKM01000078.1 GCA_002339345.1 Firmicutes bacterium UBA2598
TCGATACCGCTAGTTTCTTGCACCTGCTATTTGGTTAAGCCCTTTATAAAAAATTTTCGACAATGTTCTTTGTATTCCTACAATACTAAGCTAGCTTTGTTGAAAAAAGTTTTCGTCATTTATCGACACACTACGTAATTTAACCGCACGGCCCGAAACTTCGCGCCAAGGCCATTGACATACAAAAAGGGAAAGTGGCCCGGATGATTTGGGCCACTTCCTCCCGGTAGGGTGTGCCGGAAGTGCGGAAAAAGGTAGAAATCAAACTCCCTGTTCACCCCATCCAGGTTGGCCAGGGCAATACTCAGCACCAGTGAATCACAGATAGCCATGGCGGCCGTATAGAAGTTGGCAAATCCAGTGGGGTTGGTGCTTTTGGCGATGATGGCCAGGTCCGCGTTCTGCCCGATAGGGGAGTTTGATCTGGCAAACCGGTGCAATTAGGGTTAAAATGAGGACAAAATGCATGCAGGAGGGAAAACATTGGCCAAGGCTGTCATTGAAACAGATAAGGGAAATATTGTGCTGGAACTGTTCGACAAGGAAGCCCGGACAGGCAACGATTTGTCGGATAAGCATAATCAATTTGCACGGAAGGATTAACCATGAAACAAAACATGATTCGCAACCTGGCCATTATAGCCCACGTGGACCACGGCAAAACCACCCTGGTTGATGGAATGCTGAAACAGAGCGGTGTTTTCCATGAAAAACAGGTGGTGGAGGAGCGGATACTGGACCGTAACGACCTGGAACGGGAACGGGGCATCACCATCATGGCCAAAAACACCGCCGTTTTTTATGAGGGCTACCGCTTGAACATCGTGGATACGCCCGGCCACGCCGATTTCGGCGGGGAAGTGGAACGGATTGTACAGATGGTGGATGGGGTGCTGCTGCTGGTGGATGCCTCGGAAGGCCCCATGCCCCAGACCCGGTTCGTGCTGCGCAAGGCCCTGGCCGCAGGGTTAGCCCCCATTGTGGTGATCAATAAAATTGACCGGCCGCAGGCGAGGCCGGCAGAGGTTTTGGATGAAGTGCTGGAACTGTTCATGGAGCTGGAAGCCAATGATGAACAGCTGGACTTCCCGGTGATTTACACCAATGCCCGGACAGGCACTGCTACGGAAGATCCCTCTGTACCGGGTGTTGACTTAAAACCACTCTTTGCGATGATTGTGGAAAGGGTGCCGCCTCCCGGCGGGAACCCGGCAGGACCGCTACAACTGGGAGTAACCATGATTGATTACGACCCATATGTCGGCCGCCAGGCGGTAGGACGCATCCACCAGGGGAGACTCTACGCCAAACAAGAAGTGGCGGTAATCGGGGCGGACGGGGTTCCCCGGCGCCAGCGGCTGGCGGGCATCTATGTTTTTGACGGGCTAAAGAAGGTGCCGGTTGATTCGGCAACGGCCGGGGAGATCGTGGTGGTGGCCGGGCTGGATGACATCAATGTGGGTGACACCGTGGCCGACCCGGACAACCCCGCCCCTTTAAACTTCGTGGCCATTGATGAGCCCACGGTGGCGGTGACCTTTCTGGTTAATAAAAGCCCCTTTGCGGGACAGGAGGGGGAATATGTCACCACCCGCAAGCTAGGTGAGCGGTTGATGCGGGAACTGGAATCCGATGTCAGCCTGCGGGTAAAGGCCACCGACTCGCCGGACGCATTTCTGGTATCCGGCCGGGGGGAGTTGCACCTATCCATCCTGATGGAGACCATGCGCCGGGAGGGGTACGAGTTCGAGGTATCCCGTCCCCAGGTCATCGAACGGGAGCTGGATGGGGTAAAGTGTGAGCCCATTGAAGAACTGGTTATAGATGTCCCTGAAGCTTATGTGGGTATTGTCATGGAACGACTGGGACCCCGCAAAAGTGAACTAGTAAATATGACGCCAAAGGCGGACGGTTACGTCCACCTGGAGTTTCACATCCCCACCCGGGGCCTCTTCGGGTTCCGGTCTGAATTTTTGACTGATACCAAGGGACTTGGCACCATACACCATTCCTTTCACCACTACGCCCCATACCGGGGGGACATCCCCAGCCGTAACCGGGGTTCCCTGGTGGCTTTTGAGACGGGTGAAACCACCGCCTACGGACTGGAAAACGCCCAGGAACGTGGCGAGCTGTTTGTGGGTGTGGGTGTGCCGGTTTACCGGGGGATGGTGGTGGGTGAACACGCCAGGCCGGGTGATCTGCCCATTAATGTCTGCAAAAAAAAGGCGCTGACCAACATCCGCAGCTCCACGGCGGAGATTTCCACCAAACTCACTCCGCCCAGGGCCATGGGCCTGGAACAGTGTCTGGAATTTATTGCCGATGACGAGTTGGTGGAAGTGACGCCCAAATCCATCCGCATGCGCAAACGATCCATGACGTAAACTGAAGGTAAATGAAGAAGGCATCCCCCACAGCTTTCGCCCAGAGGGATGCCCTTTTTCGTAGGGATCAATGCCCGGCGGCAGCACCTTTTCACCCGGACACTGCTTCAAAAGCTTGAATGGCATTTTGCACCAGATTGGTCACAACCTCTCAATGGCGGTGCTATTGACCTGAACCAGACGGCCATCAGGCCGGGAAAAGAGAATGATGTCGGGAAAGTCCTCAAACAGAAGATAGTACCGCACTTCCTCCGCCGGTTTCCGCCCCGTGATGTCCCGCACCACAGGTCCAGTGCTGTATGCTGGACCTTCGTTATGAAACCCTTTTACTGAGCCATCCGTGGTAAGGTGGAACCGCCATAGGGCAGTACCCATACGGTGGCATTGGGACCCTTTTCCTGCAGGGCATCCTGCAAGGCTTCCTGGAAGGAGGTCTTGGGTACAAAGTAGAGTTCCCGCACAGCCTCTTCTTCCATGGCGGAAACGAGGTAAACCGTTGCCTTTTTCAATATCCTGGCAATGGCAGCGGCCTTGTGCCCGCCCATCATGAACTTTCGGCGCAAGCGCTCCAGAATGTCATCCAATGATTCGGCTTCCCGCATCCAGGAGAGGAACACCTCTTCCCCGGCCCCTTCCCGGCACTCCGCCACAACAATGATAATCCCGCCTGGTTTAACGGCATACTGGGCGTTTTCCATGGCCTTTTGGGTCTGGTAAACGTTCAGGTCCTTGGGAAAACCGCCGGCGGAGACCACAACAATGTCAGCCAGGGTATTTATGGAGAGTTTATACATGCGGTCGATGGTCTGACAACCTACCACGTGGGCCTGGCGGGGATGTCCGGCAACGGCCTGGACGATTTCTTTTTTCTCATTGAGCACAACGTTCAGGATGAAGTCAATGCCGACCTTCTCCCCGATTTCCTCCATGTCTTCGCGAAATGGGTTACCCTCCATCTTCCCTATTTCCGACTCCGGCATCAACTGGAGGGCATGGTGGGTTTCAATGGAACGGCGGCTGGAGGCACCAGGCATGATGGCCTTGGCTCCCCCGCTATAACCGGCACAGTAGTGGTACTCCACATTACCGGTACAGATGCGGATATCCGCCTCAGCCACCGGTCGGCAGATCTCGATGGGAGTTCCTCTGGAAGTTTCTCCATAGGAAACAAAGTCCTCCACTGCCAGGCTGTCCACACATTTAAAACGATTATAGTACTCCTCACCTAATAGCATGCGCTGCTCTTCCTTGGTATGTTCGCGGTGAATTCCCAGACCAAAGACGATGGTTATATTCTGGTCAGGAACACCGGTCCTGGCCAACTCCTCCAATAGTGGTGGCAGCAATTTTTTGGTGGGAGAGGGTCTGGTAATGTCACTAACCATGATAGCCACCCGGTGGCGGGGCTGCACCAGCTCGTTTAAGGGTTTGGTACCGATAGGCTCCCGCAATGCCCGGCGGATTTCCGCCTGCTCATCGGGCACACCGGGCATCTCGTTCGGATAAAGAATACCTAAAAGGTTCTCGGCTGGAACGGAGATCTCCAACTCCTGCTGGCCGTATTTTAATTTACATGTCGGCATGGGCAATTCACCCCTTTCTGGCAATGTTACTTCTCAATCCTGCTTGCGGACCGCAGGTAGGACACCAGCCCACCCTTTTCCAGGATCGCCATGACATAGGGTGGCATCTTGGCCACGGTAATTTCCGTGTCGCTCCCGGGAATGCGGATCAAACCATCATACAGGTCTATTTCCATATATGTGCCGTCCTCCACCTGCTGGGCGATACCCGGACAGATAATCGCCGGTAAACCGAGGTTAATGGCATTTCTATAAAATATGCGAGCGAAGGAATCAGCGATCACTGCTTTAAAGCCGGCATGGATCAGGGTGATCACGGCGTGTTCCCGGCTGGACCCGCAACCGAAGTTTTTCCCTCCCACCAGTATTCCCGGGTGTTTTAGGCGACGAAGGAAAAACGGATCCACCCCCTCCATGGCATGTTTGCCGATCTCCTGGGGATCGGTGAGTTCCAGGTACCGTCCAGGATAGATCTGGTCTGTATCGATATTGTTCCCTACCCGTAAAACATAACCCTTAACTATCCCAGCCATTTTCCTTCACCTCTCCAAAGGTAGTTGAGCTCAGCCATTCCCTGGGATCACAGAGGTACCCGGCCAGGGCGGAGGCGGCCACAGTGGCCGGGGAAGCCACATAGACCTCAGCCTCTGTGCTGCCCATTCTCCCTGGAAAGTTCCGGCTGGAGGCAGTCACACAGGCTTCACCGGGAGCCAGCACGCCCAGGTGTGTTCCCAGGCAGGGACCACACCCCGGAGTGGACAGGGTGGCCCCTGCCGCCAGGAGGGTCTGAATATAACCCTTGTCAATGGCCTGCATCAACACCTCTGTGGATGCCGGGATAATCAGCAGGCGTGTGCCAGGAGCAACCTTTTTACCGGCCAAAATGGAGGCTGCTACGGCAATATCTTCCAACCGCCCACCGGTACAGGTGCCAATGAGACCCTGGTGGATTCGTTTCCTGCCGCCAGCTTTTACAGGCACCACATTGTCAATGCTATGGGGAATGGCTACCTGTGGTTCTAAATTACCCACATCGAAGATATACTCGGCTGCATACCGGTAACCTGCATCGGTTTCAAACACCTCGAATTCCCCTGCCCGGGACCGGACATACTCCAAAACCGCCGTATCCGGCTGAATGTAAGCAGTTTTCGCCCCCATCTCCACCGCCATATTGCATAGCACCATCCGCTCCGATAGAGGCATTGCCTGCACAGTCTCCCCCAAGTATTCCACAGCCTTGTAAGTGGCTACATCAGCCCCCAGTTTGCCGATGATGTGCAGAATGACGTCCTTAGCGGTTACGCCGTGCGGTAAGGTCCCTTCAATCCGAAAAGCCAGCACTTCTGGGACCAGCATCCATGTCTTGCCTGTAGCCAAAATGGCCGCCAAATCCGTTGCCCCCACCCCGGTACCAAAGGCTCCCAGGGCACCGTGGGTGGTGGTGTGGGAATCGGTGATCACCACCACACTGCCTGGGCGGCTGAGGCCCGCTTCCATCAACACCTGGTGGCAAACACCGGTATTGACATCAAATACCCCCCCGATACCCTGGCTTTCGGCAAACTCCCGCATTTCCTTCTGGTTAGCTGCCGACTTGATGGTGGGTGCAGGTGCATAATGGTCAAGAAAGAACACCACCTTGGAGGGGTCCCACACCCTGGGTGTTCCAATCTCCCGGAAGGACTGCAAAACCTGCAGGTAAAGGTCATTGATGCCCGCCACATCCACCGCAACGGTGACGATATCCCCTGGTCGCACCTCCCGCTGGCCTGAAGCTTTGGCTAAAATTTTTTCCAGTGCGTGCAATCTGTTCCCTCCATCCAGCAATGATTTTCTGCTCTTTTTAGCAAAATCTATACCGGACTGGTAGAACCCCGAATACAGGCAGCTGTGCCTTAGGCTCACCCGATTGCGCTGCAGAATGCAACGCCAGGAAGCTGCAAAATGCAACAGCTCCCCAATGGACCGTTGCACTTCACAACACTAGCGCCATCCCAGTTTTTTGAGTTTCCGCCACAGCGTTGTGCGGTGGATACCCAAGATCCCCGCCGCACGGGCATAGTTATGATCTGTTTCAATGAGTGCCTGGCGGATAGTCTCCGCCTCCAAGATGGAAAGGCTCGCCGCCGGGAAACCCGGCTGCCGTTGGTTTGTTTCCTCCAGAACCCGTTGGCTTATTTGCTCCTCGTCCGCAAATACCGCCCGAAGGTCGTCCAGGGTAATCACCGCAGAACGGGTTAATACCACCAGTCGTTCAACATAGTTTTCCAGTTCCCTGATATTGCCCGGCCAGTTATAGGATACAAGAGCTTCCATGGCCCTGGCGGAAATCTCATATACATTCTTATTTGCCTTCCGGCTGTACTTCTCCAGGAAATGCCTGACCAGCAGCGGGATATCCTCCTTCCTGTCCCGCAGGGAGGGAAGATGTAATTTGAGTACATTCAACCGGTAATACAAGTCCTCCCGGAACTCACCCCGCTCCACCATCCGCTGCAAGTTCTTATTTGTAGCGGCAATGATCCGCACCTCCACAGGGATTACCCGGTCGTCCCCCAGCCGCATGACTTCCTTCTCCTCCAACACCCGCAACAGACGGGCCTGCAGCCGGGGAGACATGTCACCCACCTCGTCCAGGAAGATAGTCCCACCGTGGGCCAGCTCGAACAACCCGGCCTTTCCTTCCCTACGGGCACCGGTAAACGCTCCCGGCACATACCCAAACAACTCGCTTTCCAATAGATTCTCCGGTAATGCGGAGCAGTTGATGGCTACAAAGGGCCCGCTGGCGCGGTTGCTGGCATTGTGGATACTCTGGGCAAATACCTCTTTACCCACTCCAGTCTCCCCCAGGATCAAAACGGTGGAATCCACCCTGGCAAACTCCCCGGCTGTGTGGATGGCTGCCTGAACAGCCGGCGACCCGCCGATAATATCGGCAAAGCCATACCTGGCTACATAGCCCCTGAGGTGCAGCTTTTTCCTGATATCCTGTTCCATTTTCTGCAGTTTACTGACTTCCTGAAAGGTAAGGACAACCCCGAGGGTTTTTCCTTCCACCACCAGAGGGATCTTGTTCACCACAATCTGTCGTTGTCGAACTTTCATTAAGAGTCCAGTTTCTTCCCTCACAAGGTATGGCGAATTCTCCAGGCGAAAGTCCGGCAACACTACCTGGATCTTCCGCCCCAAAACGTCACCAGCCGCGATACCCAGCACCTTTTCCGCCGCCGGATTAAAGATGGTAAGATTCCCCTGACCATCCACCGCTAAAATACCGTCATGGGCATAGTTCAGCATAGCCTTAAGCTGAACAGCTTTTTCCTGCTCCTGGCGTCTTACCGCCGCCACCCTCCCGGCCTCCCCAATGGCCTGCCAAAAGGCCTCCTTACCGGAGCTGATCAGTACAGCAGGAATACCTTCCGCCTGGGCAAACTTAACAGCGGCAGCCCCTCCGATCACCACCTGACAGCCGCTGCTTACTGCCCGATGCACCACCGATCGGATGTCTGCTGCCATAGATAAAATGTGTTCCTGCACGGCAATGCCAAGAAGTCTGCCTATCCCGGCAGCATCGTAGACCATGTCCTCAAAGACCACCAGAGCCGCCCGCTCCCCCACCTGGCGAGCCTCCGCCAGCGCCCTGACCACGTCATACCCGGTGAGCCGGATCTCAACCACCGCTACACCTAGCCGTGCCTCGGCAATCCTTCTAGCCGTTTCCCCCCGGCTAATGATGACCTGACAGCCCCGAGCAGATAACTCCCTGGCGATGGCCACCCCGTCATCCAGCAGGCCCGTCCTGATTTCGATGTCTGTATTGAGTTCCCCGGCTGCCCGGCGCCCCAGGTCGGCCAGTTCCTCATTTGGGGCAATCAGCCCTATCTCTGCCATAATAAACCCTCCACGAAATCACATTTCGTAACAGGTAAGGGAAACCTTCAACATCACTATACTGGAATTCCTCCGGCAGTAAAAGAGGTCCCGTATTAAGTCCCAGTTTGCAAAACCTGCTGAAAATCGAAGCACTACTCCCGGGCGCTTTTTTT
>DDKM01000091.1 GCA_002339345.1 Firmicutes bacterium UBA2598
TAACCGGCCTATCGTTGTTCGATTCGGCTAAAAGCTGATCGTTCAGGCTGACAGACTATTAAATTAATTATATTTTAACGGCCGGGGATTGTGAAGTCAATGACTTGGCAAATAATTTTTTTTAGGCCAACATAGACTATAAATAAAAGTTTTGGAAAAGTTATTGCTTCCGGGAGGAACCTTCCGTATAATGTTGGGTGGATGAAAAGAGGAGGGAAACCGATGGGAAAGCATATCCGGACCGTTAACATCAACAACCTGAAGTCAACCACCAAGGACCGCGGTTGCGGGGAATGCCAGACATCCTGCCAGTCTGCCTGCAAAACCTCCTGCACCGTGGGAAATCAGGTCTGCGTCAGGGAAAAAAAATAAAAAGGCCAGTTTAAAAGCCCGGTCCCCAGGGATTGGGCTTTTTCTTTCGGGGGGTTAAAATGATTCATAAATTTATTTTTGACGGTGTCAGGATTGCGCTGGACGTTCACAGCGGGGCCCTCCACGTGCTGGACGAAGTGGCCTGGGACCTGCTGGAGGACTTTTGCTCCCTTCCGGAGGAAGATTTGCTGGCCAGGCATTCGGCCAGGCACAGGACGGAGGACATCATCGGGGCGCTGGCGGAGATAAGGGATCTGGTGGAAAATAAGATCCTTTTTTCCCCGGATCCCCTGGATGGGCGGTACAATCCCCCGGAGGATAACATCATCAAGGCCCTGTGCCTGCACCTGGCCCACGCCTGCAACCTGGAATGCCGGTACTGCTTTGCCGGCCAGGGAAAATTCGGGGGTTCCCCGGGGCTGATGTCGCCCGGGGTGGGTCGAAGGGCCCTGGAATTTCTGATGGAGGCCTCGGGGCCCCGGCGTCATGTAGAGGTGGATTTTTTCGGGGGAGAACCCCTTTTAAATTTCAACGTGCTGAAGATGCTGGTGGATTACGGCCAGTGCCTGGCCCGGGAGCGGGGAAAAGAAATAAAGTTCACCGTCACCACCAACGCCGTATTGCTGGACGGGCCGGCGGGGGACTTTCTGAACAGCCGCAATATCAGTGTGGTTCTGAGCCTGGACGGGCGACCCCCGGTGCACGACGCCATGCGGCCCTTTCCGGACGGGAAGGGATCATACGATATAGTTCTGAGGAATATTAAGTTCTTCCTGGAGTCCAGGGATTACAGGGACTACCACATCAGGGGGACATTCACGGCGGCTAACCCGGACTTCGCCAGAGACGTGGAACACCTGGCGTCCCTGGGGTTTTACAATATCTCCCTGGAGCCGGTGGTTTCAGGCCCCGGGGAGGAATATGCCCTTGGAGGCCGTGTGCTGGAAGAGATCACCTCCCAGTATGAGGTTCTCACCCGGCTGATCCTGGACATGAGGCGGGAAGGGAGGCACATTAACTTCTTTCACTTCAACATAGACCTTGACGGAGGTCCCTGCCTGCCCAAAAGGATGAGCGGGTGCGGCGCGGGCCACCAGTACCTGGCCGTGGACCCGGACGGGGTATTGTATCCCTGCCACCAGTTTGTGGGACAGCGGGAGTGGCGGCTGGGCAGCCTGCCTGCCGGCATAACAAGGCCGGATCTGGTGGACAGGTTTGCCGCGGCGCACATTTTCAACAAACCCGCCTGCCGGTCCTGCTGGGCCCGCTTTTTCTGCAGCGGTGGCTGCCATGCCAACAATCAGGCCCATGGAGGCGGGCTGTTAACCCCCTATGCCCTGGGGTGTATCTTGCAGAAAAAGCGTCTGGAGTGTGCCATTTACCTGGAGGTGCGCCGGGCGGTGGCCGGCGGGGGAGAGGGTAAGAGCAGGTAGCAGGGGTCCGGTTCGCTGAGAGCTGGGCGGGTCGGACGGTAGAGAATAGCAGGAATGGCTGGGGCGACCAATCCAGGGGTTTACCGGGCAGCATTCCTGTGTTATACTGGATATACCCATCCAATTTTACCGGCAAACGTAGGCTTGCAGGGACAAGTTCCCTTGGGCCGGCACGTTTTACGGAGGGAAAATATGATATCAACTACCACCACTTCCTGGCGCACTGTGCGCAATGGTTTGAAAAAGGGCTTCAGGCTGGTTCACCCCCTTGGGGTGGCCGGCATTCTGTTGTTGGTGCTGATGGCGGCGGCAACTTTTAAAAGCTGGACAGCCGGCAGCGGACTGGTTGCCGTTCTGGTGGACGGAAAACAGGTGGCGGTTGCCGTTAGCCAGGAAATGGTGGAAGAAGTGCTGGCAGAGCTGGTGGCATCACTTGATCAGGATGGCAGCCTGCATTTCAGCCAGACCATTTCCTACCAGCGTATCCGGGAAGGGGAACCCCTTTCCGCCGGGGAATTGAGGGCTGTCTTGGCGGGTATCCTGTCCTTTACCACCGAGGCCTGGGCCATTGTCATCGATGGACAACCCAGGCTGTATTTAGGCGATGAACAACAGGCCCGGACCGCCGTGGAACGATTTCAATCCGCCTATCTGCCCAAGGGTGAAGGTTTGCAAATAACCCAGGCAGGCCTGCAGGAAGTTGTGGAATACAACAAGGTAGAGGTGGAGCCCCAAAGGATATTGGACCTGGAGGCCGCCATCAAATACCTGGCCAGCGGGCAGGAGGAAATCCAGCAATACAAGGTGAAAAAGGGTGAATCCCTTTGGACCATCGCTCGTGATCACAAGATCACCGTTGAGGAATTGCAGGCGGCAAACCCGGATTTGAAGGGTGACAAGCTGAAAATCGGCCAAATGTTAAATCTGGTCAAAGCGCAGCCGTTGCTGCACATGGTGGTTACCTATGAGCAAACTGTGACTGAACCCATTCCTTACTCCACCAGGGTCCACCAGGACGCCAATCTCTGGCGGGGCCAGGAGCGGGTTCAGCAACGCGGTGTGGAAGGGAAGCGCCAAGTGGACTACCGGGTGGTCACCGTTAATGGAGCGGTGTCCGAGCGGCAGGTGTTGCAGGAAAAGATACTGAGGGAACCTGTACCCAGGGTGGTGACCAGGGGTACCAGGATGATGGTAGCTTCCCGGGATGGCGGGAGCGGCGAGCTTGGTTGGCCCCTGCGCGGCCGTATTTCCTCCCCCTTCGGGTTCCGTGGGCGAGAGTTCCATACCGGAGTGGATATTGCCGGGGATATGGGCGACCCTGTCTATGCAGCGGAGGGGGGCACGGTGTCCTTTACCGACTGGCGGGGCAATTACGGCCGTTTGCTAATCATCGACCACGGCAATGGTCTGGAAACCCGCTACGCACACCTTTCTGCCTTCAAGGTCAAACTGGGGGATAGGGTGGAGCGCGGCGACGTGATTGGTACGGTGGGTAACACCGGCCGCAGCACCGGTCCCCACTTGCACTTTGAAGTTTTGCAAAATGGTAATTTCCAAAACCCCTTGTACTATCTCCGCTAGGACCAGGGATAGCGCAGGCCAGGCAGGACCTTTCAGGGCCTTTACGGTTATCCGTAAGGGTTTTTTTGCAGGTTATTTACTTAAGTAGAGGGGGAATGGCAGGTGCGTTTTGAGGACATCAACACCATTGCGGTGGTGGGAATTTCCGACAACCCGGAAAGGGACAGTTACCGGGTGGCCCGGTATTTGCAGCAAGCGGGGTTCCGGGTGATCCCGGTCAACCCCACCCTTACGGAGGTGTTGGGGGAACGTTGTTATCCCTCCCTGCGGGATATCCCGCCGGACATCAAGGTGGATGTGGTGGACATTTTCCGCAAGCCGGAGCATGTTCCGCCGGTAGTTGAGCAAGCTATTGAACGGAAGGTGCCGGTTGTCTGGATGCAGCTGGGGGTGCATCATCCCCAGGCCGCGGCAATGGCGGAAGAAGCAGGGCTGGAGGTAGTAATGGACCGCTGCATCAAGGTGGAACACGGAGCCTGGAAGGAGGGACTTCGTTGATTATGTGGGATGTGGTGATCGTAGGGGGCGGTCCGGCTGGTTTAACAGCCGGCCTTTATGCTGCCAGGGCTGGCCTGCGGACGGTGCTGCTGGAGCGGGGTGCACCGGGGGGACAGGCGGCCGTTACCGAGATGGTGGAAAACTATCCAGGCTTTCCCGGCGGCATCGGCGGGATGGAATTGATGGACCGGTTTGCCCGCCAGGCCGGGGAATTCGGACTGGAAAGCCGCTATGGCAATGTGGACCGAATCGATTTTACCGGGGAAGTCAAGCGGCTGTGGGCGGGAACGGAGGAGTACCAGGGACGGTCGGTGATCATAGCCACCGGCACCAGCCCCAAGGATTTGGGCGTGCCCGGTGAGGAAGAGTTCCGGGGCAGGGGTGTTTCCTACTGCGCCACCTGTGACGGGGCCTTTTTCCGCGGAAAACGGGTGGTAGTGGTGGGTGGCGGTGACGCGGCGGTGGAAGAGGGGATTTTTCTCACCAAGTTTGCCTCCAGGGTCGTTCTGGTTCACCGGCGGGACCAGTTGCGCGCAGCAAGGGTCTTAATTGATAGAGCCATGTCCAATGGGAAGATGGAATTCCGGTGGAATACCTTGGTGAAGAGTATTGAGGGTGAAGGCATGGTCAAGGGTGTGCGCCTGGTCAATACTCAGACCGGTGAAGAGTGGTTGGAGCCTGCCGATGGGGTGTTCATATTCATCGGGACCCGGCCCAATACCCTTTGGTTGAGCAATGCCGTCACCCTGGATAATACAGGTCATATTATCACCAATGACACCATGGGTACCTCCATCCCAGGGGTGTTTGCCGCCGGGGATGTCCGCCAGAAATTCCTGCGCCAAGTGGCTACCGCCGTTGGGGATGGCGCCGTGGCGGCCATGGCCGCCGAGCGGTATCTGGCCGAGAAAGTCTAAAGTTAAGGGTTTGAAGGCCCTGTGTGATGCCGACGGGTAACCACGAGCATTGCCGACCGAAAAGCCTAGTTGTGCCGCAAGGTCCCCCCGGTTTTTGGCCGGGGGGATTTTTCTTTTTACCGGAGAGATAATAACTCAAGGGCCATTGACACATACCCCCCTAGGGTATAGAATAAACATTAGCCAAGAAACTTTCTTGCACAATGGGAGGGTAGTCTTCCGGAGGGGAGTGTTAGGCATGGTAAAAGACCAGGGTTTGGTCCAGGTACAACTGCCGGTGGAAGGTATGACCTGTGCCGCCTGTGTGGCCAGGGTGGAGAAGGCGCTGGTCGGCCTGGAAGGGGTGGACAAAGCCCAGGTAAACCTGGTGAGCGGCAAAGCCACGATCACATACCGGCCGGAAAAGGTTGGCGTGGCCGCCATGGCAAATCTCGTTACCGATCTGGGGTATCAGGTACCCCAGGAGGAATTGAGTCTAAGTGTCAGGGGTATGACCTGTGCGGCCTGTGTTTCCCGGGTGGAACGGGTGATCAAGGAATTACCGGGGGTTACCCAGGTGGTGGTCAACCTGCCGGCGGAATCCGTCAAGGTAAAATTTTACGCCGGTGCTGTAAGCCCGCAAGAAATCAAAAAGACTGTCCGGGAACTGGGATACGAGGTATCGGAACGACTGGAGGGTCAGGCTGCCCTGGACAGGGAACGGGAAGCCCGCCAGCGGGAAATTGCCTTTCAGGCCCGCAACATGTGGATTGCCTGGCCGCTGTCCATCCTGGTAATGGTGGGTATGTTCCATGATGTGTGGATCTTCAAGTATTTTGTGCCGGATTGGCTGGGGAATACCTATGTGCTGTGGGTGCTGACCACTCCGGTGGTTTTCATCCCCGGCTGGCAGTTTTTCCGCCATAGCTGGGCGGGATTAAAAAAGGGCGCCACCGATATGAACTTGCTTTATGCCACTGGTATTGGGGCTGCTTATATCATCGCCACCATCAACACCCTGTGGCCGGAGGCCGGGTTTGGCGGCAAGGGGGCTACCTTTTTTGAATCAGCAGCCCTTTTAACAGCGTTTATCGTTTTGGGACGCTACCTGGAAGCGCTGACCAGGGGCAGGACTTCGGAGGCCATCCGCAAGTTGATGAGCCTGCAGCCAAAGGTGGCCAGGGTGGTGCGGAACGGTCAGGAAATGGAAATTGCCGCTGACGAAGTGGAAATCGGAGACATCATTGCTGTTCGCCCCGGGGAGAGCGTCCCCGTAGACGGGATAGTGGTGGACGGGTACTCGGCGGTAGATGAATCCATGATTACCGGGGAAAGTATTCCGGTGGAAAAGACGGTGGGATCTGAAGTGATTGGTGCCACCATCAACCGCACCGGCGCCTTCCGCTTCAGGGCCACCAAGGTAGGCAAGGATACCGCCCTGGCCCAGATCATCAAGCTGGTGGAAGACGCCCAGGGTTCCAAGGCGCCCATCCAGAAGCTGGCAGATTTCGTGGCCGGTCACTTTATTGCCGGGGTACACGTGCTGGCCCTGATTGTTTTTGCCTTCTGGTTCTTTTACGGCTATGAGCGGTTTTTCCTGCCGGACAGCCGGTTTATCCTTTCGCCCTATAGCCTGGCGGAGGTTGGGGTCTTTGGGTTTGCCCTGCTGTTATCGGTAACCACTCTGGTGATTTCCTGCCCGTGCGCCGTTGGATTGGCTACTCCCAGCGCCATGATGGCCGGCACCGGCAAGGGAGCGGAAAACGGCATCCTGTTCAAGGGTGCCGAGGCGGTGGAAGCCACCTCCAGGCTCCAGGTGGTGGTGTTTGACAAGACCGGCACGCTGACCAAGGGGAAACCATCCCTGACAGACGTGATCACCCATGAAGGCTTTACCCGCCAGCAGGTGCTTTCCCTGGCAGCCGCAGCGGAAAGGAATTCGGAACACCCCCTGGGTGAGGCCATTGTACGGGGTGCAGAGGAGGAAGGGCTGAACTTTGGTGTTGCGGAAGAATTCTCCGCCATCCCCGGCCACGGCATTACCGCCCGGGTGGAGGGGCGGGAGATCTTGCTGGGCAACCGCCGCCTGATGGCGGAGCGGGGTGTGGACTTCAGCAAATTGTTGGCCCAGGTGGAAAAACTGGAGCAGGAGGGTAAAACCGCCATGCTGGTGGCCGTTGACAGCCGGCCAGCAGGTGTGGTGGCGGTGGCAGATACCTTGAAGGAGAACGCCAAGCCCGCCATCGCCAGGTTGCACCGCATGGGTATCCAGGTGGCCATGATTACCGGCGACAACCGCCGCACTGCCGAGGCCATTGCCCGTCAACTGGGGATCAACAGGGTGCTGGCCGAAGTCCTTCCCCAGGATAAGGCAGCAGAAGTGCAAAAACTGCAATCCCAGGGTCTGCGGGTGGCCATGGTGGGCGACGGAATCAACGATGCCCCGGCCCTGGCCCAGGCGGACATCGGCATGGCCATCGGCTCCGGCACCGATGTGGCCAAGGAGACGGGAGACATTATCCTTATTAAGGACGACATCCGGGATGTGGTGGGCGGCATCGAGGTATCCCGGGCTACCATGCGCAAAGTGCGCCAGAACCTTTTCTGGGCCTTTGTCTACAACATTTTTGGTATTCCCATTGCTGCAGGCATTCTGTATCCATATACCGGCCTGATTGTCAGCCCGGAATTGGCCGCCTTCTTTATGGCCATCAGTTCAGTTTCGGTTACCATGAATACTCTGATGCTTAAAAGGTTCACCCCTTCGATGAAAAGGGTGCGGGCAACAGTTTAAATCTTACCATCTAAACTTGTGAGGTGATTGCGGTGGATGAAAAAAGAATTGCCAGGCAAAGTGCCATTGTCTACACCGGGTTTTCGCTGGCCCTGGCGGTGCTGTTTCTGATCCTGACCTGGAATGGTGAATATACCCCGGTGGCCAGGTATGGAGGGGCTATCTGGGTATTCATTTTAAGCATGATCATAGCCATGCCTGTAGTGATCCCTTATTATCGCAAGGGCAATACCGTCAAATAGGCGACAACCGGGGACGGGAGGTGAAGGGAATGGGACAAGTGGTCATCAAGATTGAGGGCATGTCCTGCGGGCATTGCCAGAAGGCGGTGGAAAAGGCCCTACGTACCCTGCCGGGAGTAACCGGGGCGGACGTCAATCTACAAACCGGTGAGGCAACGGTTACCATCACGGGGGAAGTTGCCAGGGAGCAACTGGAGCAGGTGGTCGCCACCGCCGGTTACCGGGTGGTGGATTAATCCGGTGGATCAGATTGTGCCGGGCCAATGGTCTGGCACAATTTTGTCACATCTAGTACTATTGCTAGTAGTAGGGACCTCATGGTATGATAGGCCAGGGGAAGGAGGTATCCCCTTGTTATATTGTCCAATATAAGGCGTGACCAAAATGATCAAAACAGCAGGAATCCAGGGGGGGAGGAAGAACTACTTGATTATTTAATTTGGTACTGCCGAAACCCGGTTTTGTTTTAGCCATAATATGTGAAATAGTTTTCAAAAATATTTTTTTCTTAGGAGGATGCAACTTGCACACAACAATGGTTCGGATGATCGCCATCCTGCTGGCTGTCGTCATGGCCTTTGGTGCCATGCCACTGGCCCTGGCTGCTCCCCAAGGTATGGGCATGGAGGAATTGTTCTTTTCCATCTGGCCGGAATATGATACACCGGATGTACTGGTCATTTACTCCGGTGCTTTTGTAAATAATACCGGTAAAACTTTTACTGCCAGTGACAACACCTTGTCCTATTACATGCCTAAAGGCGCTAAAGTAAACATGGTGTGTGAAACGGAAAAGGGTATGGTTTGTTTACGATACCAGGTGGATACCAGCAATCCCGATTATGACAAGGTCATCTGGCGGCCCTCTCGGGATATTCAACCTGGGGAAAAGTTCCCGGTGATGTTTGAGTACAACTTTAATACCTTTACCACCACCGGTGAGCGTAAGTTCACTGTGCCCTATCAAACGCCTTTTGATGTGAAGAATTTGTATGTGGAGGTCAAGCAACCCCTTCAGTCCAGCAACTTCCAGATGACCCCGGCATCCACCTTTACGGAAAAGGATAATCAGGGCTTTGCCAATTATTATTTAAGTTTTGCCGATGTAAAAGCGGAGACCAAGCAGTCCTTTGATATTTCCTATGTGCGAAATGAGTTGAAACCCTCTGTCCAGCCCAATCAAGGCAGCGCCCAGGTGGGCAGCGAAGGGGGAGGCTTCAACTCCACGGTGTTGATACTCCTGATTGCCTTTGTGGGTATGCTGGGTTTGTTCCTGTTCTACGCCATGCGTACCCCGGCTACTGTTGCCGTTGGTAAGGGAGGGAGGACACCAAGGGCAGAGCGGACAAAGGCTACCGCCTCCAAGGCTAGCGGTTCAGCCAAACCGCACGGAAAAACCCAGTCACAGCCGGCAAGTGCGGCCAATGATGAGAAGCGTAAACTGCGGAAGCTTTTGCTGGACGGCAAGATCAGTGAGGATACCTACCGCAAACTGGTGGCTGAACTGGAAGAAGAGTAAAGGGAAACGGCAGGGGGGTGTGTTATTAAATGAAACAGAGTCAAAAAATTACCATTGGCGTGCTGATCATCGTGGCTGCCCTGGCCTCCTTGATGGTTTTCGGGTTCGGGGGTAATACCGGCTACCAGATGACCATTACGGAGATCTTGGCCAAGGGTCCTGAACTGGAGGGCAAGTACCTGCTGGTGGAAGGTGCCATGGTGCCGGGGTCTGTGCAGTGGGACGGAAGGAAAATCGAACTGCGTTTCACCGTAACCGATGGGGAAAATCAAATGCCGGTTCTGTACAATGATGTGGCGCCGGACAATTTCGAGTACCCGGACACCCAGATTATCCTCAAGGGCAAGTATGACGCTGTTTCCAATACCTTCCTGGCCGATAAGGTAGAAACCCGCTGCCCCAGCACCTATGAGGCGGTGGAGCCTCAAAAGTCGGATAAATAGGGGCCTGGGTAATCTATGGCGTGGCCTTGAGGATATCTACCCAAGATCACCGCCAAAACCATCCACCCTGGCGCATCGTACTTAACACGGTAGACAATTTAAGGAGGTAGGGTAATGGCTGACATAGGCTATCTGGCGCTGGTTCTGGCCCTGGCGGTAAGCCTGTATTCCACCGCCGGCTTTCTTTTGGGGGCCAGGTCGGGCAACCAGCGGTTGCTGGAAAGTGCCAAGGGAGGCATCCTGGCCATTGCGATTCTGGTCAATGTGTCTTCATTTATATTGATCTATTTTCTGGTAACTTCGGATTTCTCAATTAAGTATGTATTTCAGTATACCAGTATCAACTTGCCCACTTTCTATAAATTTGCCGCTTTCTGGGCCGGTAATGCGGGATCCCTTTTGTTATGGATGTGGATCCTCTCCATCTTTACCGCCCTGGTGGCCTTTTCCCGCCAGCACAGGGATGACCGCTCCCTACCCTATGTTAACGTCGTTTTGTTAATTAACAGCATCTTTTTCCTGTTCCTGCTGGTGTTTCTGGCCAACCCCTTTGAGCGGACAGGCATCTACCCTGTCCCGACCGAAGGAAACGGCCTTAACCCGCTGCTGCAAAACCCGGGGATGGTCTTCCACCCCGTTACCCTGTATCTGGGCTATGTGGGGTTCGCTGTACCCTTTGCCTTTGCCATGGCCGCTCTGATTGTACGTAATGCCGATGACCAGTGGATCAAGGTTACCCGCCGCTGGTCGGTGGTGGCCTGGATGTTTTTGACCCTGGGCAACCTCTATGGCGGGCAGTGGGCCTATGTGGAGCTGGGCTGGGGCGGTTACTGGGGCTGGGACCCGGTGGAAAACGCCTCCTTTATCCCCTGGTTGACTGGAACTGCCTTCATTCACTCGGTGATGATCCAGGAACGGAAGGATATGCTGAAAACCTGGAATATGGTGCTGATTATTGTCACTTACCTTCTCACCATTTTTGGCACCTTCCTGGTGCGCAGCGGGGTGCTCACCTCCGTTCACGCCTTCGGTAACAGTTCCCTGGGAACCATGTTCCTGGTCTTCTTGGGGTTGATGACCGCCGCTTCCCTTTACCTGATGCTGGACCGCTCCTCCCTGTTGCGGGAAGGGCGGGAGTTTGAGTCCTATATATCCCGGGAAAGCAGTTTCCTATTGAACAATTTGCTGCTGGTAGGATCCGCCTTTGCCGTGTTCTGGGGCACCATTTTCCCCCTGGTCTCCGAAGCGGTGCGCGGGGTCAAAGTCACCGTCAGCGTTCCCTTCTTTAACCAGGTCAATGCCCCCATCCTGCTGGCCATGATGTTTGTGATGGGAGTCTGCCCCCTCATCGCCTGGCAGCGTTCTTCCCTCAAGAACCTGCGTAACAACTTCCTGTGGCCCATGGTGCTGGCGGTGCTCTTTGGCATTGTCCTGTATGTCCTGCTGCCGGTTAAGCGGTTCATTCCCATCTTTGCCCTGGCGGTAAACTTCTTCGTACTGGTCACCATCGTAGCGGAGTTTGTGCGGGGTACCCTGGTGCGGCGCCGGATGACCGGTGAGGGAATACCCACCGCCTTCTGGCGGCTGGTCACCCGCAACCGCCGCCGGTATGGCGGTTATCTGGTCCATCTGGGTATTGTCATCATGGCCTTTGGCATCATTGCCTCCCATGCTTACAAGCTGGAAACCGTCCGGACGGTGGAGGCCGGCGAGACCATCACCATCGGCGATTATACCCTGGGCTTCAACGGTCTGCGCCAGCGGCCGGAAGGTGAAAACACTGTTGTTTATGCGGACATGCCGGTAACGAAGAACGGAAATTATGTTGGCAATGTGATGCCGGAGAAGATTTTTTACGCCACGTGGGACCAACCCTCCACCGAGGTGGGCCTGATGGGCGGGCTGAAGGAAGACCTGTACGTCATCCTTTCCACGTGGGACAAGGAAGGCACCGAGGCCACCTTCAAGGTCAATGTCAACCCCCTGGTGTCCTGGATCTGGATCGGCGGTTACCTGCTGGTCATAGGTACCATCTTTGCCGTCTGGCCTGGTCGCGGCAGCCAGTTGGGGCCCAAATACACCCGCGAGGTGAGCCACCATGGGTAAGCTGAAAACCTGGACGGTGACGGCCCTGCTGGTGCTTTCCCTTGCTTCCGGGGTCTGGGCCCAGCAGGTAGACGAAGCACTGTTCAAGAAGATCGAGGCTAATTTAATGTGTACCGACGGCTGCGGGATGTACCTGGCCGCCTGTGACAATACCACCGCCCAGCGGATGCGGCAACAACTGCGGGAGCGGTTGCTGGCCGGCGATACCGAACAGCAAATCTATGCCTATATGATCAGCATTTACGGAGAAGAGGTAATGGCTGCCCCCCCCAAGACCAACTTCCTGAATATTACGGCCTGGGTGCTGCCATTCCTGGGCATCCTTGGCGGCGGCATGGTCATTTACATTGCGGTGGACAAATGGGTGTTCCACCGCCAGGGCCGCCGGGCGGAAAAGCCGGATGCGGAAGATGCGGCGGAATTGGCGGCCTATGAAGAAATTCTGAATGCCGAGATGAAAAAGTACTTCTAGGTAGGAAACAAAGGGAGGGGTCATCGTGCAGGCAGTTGCCCTGTTGCTGGGGTTAATACTGGTGGCGGTTACAGTGTACTTGATCGCCATGCCCCTGGTCAAGCCGGAACAAGAAACCCAAGGGCCGGAGTGGGAAGTGGAGGAAACCATTGAGCGGGAGAAGGAATCCATTTTTACCACCCTGGGTGAAATTGAGTTTGATTATCAGATGAATAAGTTGTCCGATGAGGACTATGAACAATTGCGGAACCAGTACCGTCGTCATGCGGTGGAAGTGCTGAAGGCTGAGGAGACCGTGCCCCAGCCGGGACCCAAACAGGGTGCCGTTTCCGTTGATCTGGAAAAAGAGATCGAGGCGGAGATCGAAGCGGAGATCCAACGCCTTGTGGCCAAGCAAAAGGGAAAGAAGGGCTAAGCCCGGGGGAGGGTTGATATGGTGCCTGTAGTACGAACGAGAACGTGGAGGTTGGCCATCCTTTTGGTCCTCATTCTGATCGGTTCCTTGCCGGCCCACGCCGTCCCTTCCGGGATTGAGATCGACTTGCAGCATTTTCTCCTGCGGTCCGGAGCGGATGGCGGCTTAGATGTTAAAGAACAGATCATTCTGGTAAATCTGGATGGGGAGATTCCGGCAGGGGCTGGAAGGGTAAGTTTTGATCTGCCCAAAGGCGCCACCAATGTGCAGGTAGCTGACAAAAACAAAGATGGCGTGGTTGTGCGGGACGGCAAGGTAGTGGTAACCGGACCGGTGCCGACCGGTGAAAGCAACTATGGCTTCAGCTACACCATTCCTGCAGGCGGAGCACCCCACTTTTTGTTGAACCTTAAGGCTGCCTATCTGACCGATGTGATGTATTTCCTGGTGCCTGCCAACAGCTTCATTGTAACCGGCGAGGGGCTGCTGGACGGGGGTATCCAGGAAATGGGTCCCATGCAGTTCCAGCTATATGTGCTGGAAGGTGTGCAGCCGGGAGAGGAATTCAACCTTGTGGTGACACCAGTTGCCGGCACTGCTACCGGCGGTTCCGGTGGCAGTGTGACTGTTCCACCACCCAGGGCTTCCATGTTCCATAATCCTGGGCATATCCGCTTTTGGATGCAATCTCCCTTCCGGCGGATAGATGCCCACCTTTTCCTGGGCATCGTGGTGCTGATCCCTGTGTCGATACTTGTTTACTACTTAAGAAACCGGAAACAACAAAGGCGAAAAATCCTGTCAGGCCCGGCCAAGATGGAGGAAGAAGCTTTTCAGCGACTGTTGGCCAAGGAAAAGGTATTACTGGCCAAGCTGGGTGATCTGGAAATCCAACAGCAGTCCGGGGCGGTGAACCAGGAGGAATATACCAGGCTGCGCGAGGCCTATAAGACAAAGCTGGTGGAAGTGAAGAAAAGGTTGCGGGAGTTGACCGATTAGGGGTGACCGGCCATTATCAAGGCGACAGGGATAACCAAAACCATTGGCAACAAGACAATACTAAGGGGCATTGATCTGGAATTGGCCACCGGCCAATTTATGGCGGTGCTGGGCCCCAACGGTGCAGGTAAAACCACCCTGCTGAAGATCCTTTCCTTGCTGGTGAAACCCACCACCGGACAGATTGCCATCAACGGACAGGAGGTGGGGGACCACCTGGTGAAATTGCGCCGGGAAATTGGGGTGGTTTCCCATAACACCTTCCTGTACCCCAATCTCACCGCCTACGAAAACCTGCGTTTTTACGGCCGGATGTATGATGTGCCGGATCTGGAGCAAAGGATCGGTACGGTCATCCGGGAAGTGGGCATGGCCTATGCCCTGGGGGATCCTGTACGCACTTTTTCCCGCGGGATGCAGCAGCGGATGGCCATTGCTCGAGCCATCCTGCACAATCCCTCGGTGCTTTTTTTGGACGAGCCCTATACCGGACTGGACCAACAGGCCATGGAGATCTTAAATGAAGTCTTAAAGGGTCTCCGTGACCAGAAGAGGACCGTATTCCTGATCACCCATAATTTCGACCAGGGGCTGGATTTATGCGACAGGGTGGTGATCATGGCCCGGGGCCAGTTGGTCTACCAGGCCAGTGCCAGGGGGTTGTCTGCAGCTGATTTCAAGGACATTTACATGTCCCACGTGGGGGGATCTTGATGGGTTTTTTGGTTAAAGTGGCCGGCTTAGTCCGCAAAGACCTGTTAAGTGAACTCCGCACCAAGGAAATGATCAGTTCCATGCTGATCTTCGCTTTCCTGGTGATTGTCATTTTCGCCTTTGCCTTTGAACCCTCCAAGGCCACCACCAAGGCGGTGTTCCCGGGCATCATCTGGGTGGGGTTTTCCTTTGCCGGTATCCTTGGCCTGGGCCGTTCCTTTACGGCGGAAAGGGAAAATGACTGCCTGTTGGGGCTGATGCTGGCACCGGTTGACCGTTCCGCCATCTATTTCGGCAAGGTGATCAGCAACTTTTTCCTTGTCACATTGATGCAGGTGGTTTCCCTGCCGGTATTTTTTGTGCTGTTCGACTACCGGGTTACTGCCGGCGGCATCGGCAAACTGGTGATAATCATGGTAATGGCCACCTTCGGCTTCATGGCGGTAGGCACCCTCCTGGCTGCCCTGAGTGCCAATGCGCGCACCAGTGAAATACTGCTGCCCTTAATCCTTTTCCCCATCATTGTACCGGTGGTCATTGCCGCCGTTAAGCTGACCGCCATGGCGCTGGCAGGCTCCAGTTGGGGGGAAATGGGCATGTGGTTGAGGATGCTGGTGGTGTACGATGTTCTTTTCCTGGTGATCCCGTTTATGCTCTTTGATTTCGTTTTGGAGGTGTGAATATGGATCCAAAGGATCACGGCAGGGGGCATTTTGCCCTGGGGTGGCTGGCACTGGCCTTGTTGTTGGTTTCCGCCTTCGCCATCTTTCGCTATGCCCCACTGGAGAAGGTGATGCTGGAGGTGCAGAAGATCTTTTACGTCCACGTGGGTGTGGCCTGGAACGCCTTTTTGGCCTTCGCGGTGGTCTGTGTGGCCAGCATTGCCTACCTGAAAACCAAAAACCGCCGGTGGGACGTCTTGGCGGCGGCCTCTGCCGAAGTAGGGCTGCTGTTTACCACCCTGGTGCTGCTGACCGGGCCCGTCTGGGGCAGGTTTGCCTGGAATACATGGTGGACCTGGGAACCCAGGCTGACTACCACCCTGATCCTGTGGTTCATTTACGTGGCTTACTTTCTCATCCGGTCCGGGGTGGCAGAACCGCACCGGCGGGCCTCCCTCTCGGCGGTTTTCGGCATCATCGGCTTTTTGGATGTGCCCATTATCTATTTTTCCGTCCGTTTGTGGGGCTCCCATCCCATTGTGTTGGGCAAGGGCGGCGGCGGTTTGCACCCCATGATGCTGCAAGCACTGATCATTACCGTTTTTGCCTATACCGCCCTGTACGTCTACTTGACCCAGAAGGCCATGGCGGTGGAAAGGGCGAAAATGGAACTGGACGAGATCAAGGAAGGGCTGCGGGAAGGGGCCCAGGCCTAGCCTTGGGACTGTACAACAGCGTCGCACGGGCTTAGCCCATGGGCTGTGTCACAGCCTTATGGAATGATGACAGGATTGAAAAAGGAGGGCACGGAAACATGGATCAGGCGACCCTGGATTTGATTACCTACCGGTTAAGTTATGTCTGGGCGGCCTACAGTGTGGTGATGATTGGCCTTTTTGTCTATTTATCAACCATTGGCCGCCGGCAGCGGAAGCTGGCCCAGGACATCAACCTGCTTCGCCAGGCCATTGAGGAAAAGCGGAAATAGTTGCTTAAGAACGGTTTACACCTTGTAGGAGGTGGTCTTTTGCCAGGCAAGGGTAGAATTACCGTTATCCTCGCCTTCGTATTGTTATCAACCGCTGCCATCATGTACATCACCGGTTTTGGGCAGGATCCCCAGGTTCAAGTTAAGGGATCAGCCGGTGGAATTATGAAACTGGTACCTTCCAGGCTGGGTGAACTGAGCCTGACCGGGCCGGTTGTGACCGGTGAGGAGGCCAAGTCGCAATTGGACCGGTTGCACGGGACGGGTATTGCCATCGATGACGGTTTTATCGCCTCCTACGGGGGCGGTATCCAGCAGGCCATCCTGTGGGTGTCCCTTTCCGGTACCGAAGGGGAGGCTTTTCAATTACTAGATATCATGGATGCGAAAATGCCGGCCAGCCGTGTCTTCACAGGCCGGCGGGAGCTTCGCATCAATGGTCGCCCGGTCTTCTTTGTGGTGGGTGCCGGCATGGATAATTACTACTGGCAACAGGGTAAAATGGTGGTTTGGCTTGGCCTCATTAACATTTCCGATGCCGCCCGCCAGGAGGGACTGGTTAGGCTAACCATGCAAGAATTGCAAAGATAGTGACCTGTAAGGCTGCCAGGCGGCAGGTTTTCCCGAGGGGCTGACTGAAATGTCAACCCCCTTTTTGTTCCGTGGTGGGCGATTGCGCTGGCAATGGCTCAAGGAATTACCAGTGGGTAGGCTGGTCTTCCCATGCTATAATGGTCCCCGGGAAAGGAAAAACCGAACCGGGGAGGGGGGACCCCCGATGCCCAAAATGGAGGGGGGCTGGGTCAGGCGCGCCTGGGCCGCGGTACCGCTGGGACTGCCTATGCTGTTGGTGGCCGGCCTCGTGCTGGTTACGCTGAACCTGCGCAATCCCGGCAACGCCAGGGGCGTCATGTACGACATCTTCCGGGATGTGGCCAAAAGGAATATGTTACTGTTTACCTCTACCTGGCCTACTGCCGAAAGCCAGCACTTTGTGCTACGCTATCGCCCGGAGGACGGGGCTGTGGCTCCATTGGTGCTGGAGACCGCCGAAGAAGTTTATGAAGGGGTGACCGGTCTATTGGGGTACCGGCCTGGCCGTAAGGTCCCGGTGGTGATGTACCCTGATCGGCTGTCCCTCGGCCGCAGTTTCGGTTGGGCGGGGGACGAGTCCGCCATGGGTGTTTACTGGGCAGGGGTGATCAGGGTGCTCTCCCCCGCCGACTGGTTAAGGGGTACTGCTTGGTCGGAGATGTCCGCCCATTTTAAGGCCAAAGGACCCATGGCCCATGAGTTGGCCCACCTGCTGGTGGACTATAGGGCCCGGGGCAATTACCCCCGATGGTTGACCGAAGGGATAGCCCAGTATGTGGAGCGGGAAGTAGTTGGCTTTGAGTTTCCGTTGCCGCCTGAAAGGGGGGAGTGGTACCCCCTGGGGCAGATGGACAAAACCTTCGACGCCCTGCCCGATCAGAGCCTGGCCTACCACCAGTCCCTGCTGATGGTGGATTACCTGGCGGAATTAAAAGGGTACCCGGTTTTGATGGATATGCTGGATCTCCTTGGGGCAGGCTTGTCCCTGGAGTGGACCATGGTGCAGCTTTACGGTTTGGATATGACGGGATTCTGGAATGGTTTTCAAACATGGGCGGCGGCAAGGAATTAGCCGCCCCTTTTTTCAGGCAAAATACTATTGCGTGTAGTACTAAGCAGCAGTATAATTAACCAGGGAAGTCTTGAAACCTTGGGAGGTTAGGACCGGCATGGAGAAGGTTTTGGGGGAATTCCGTCCTTTGCAAAAGGGCCTGGGCAAGGTCCTGGGCCACCTGGAATCGGCTGTGATGGAGATTATGTGGCAAATCGGCCGGGGTTCCGTGCGGGATGTCCACGAACTATTGCTGAAGGAAAGGCGGATAGCCTATACAACGGTGATGACCATCATGAGCCGCTTGGCGGACAAGGGTCTTTTGGCCAAGGAGAAGGAAGGGGCAGCTTATTTTTATACCCCTGTCCACTCCCGGGAGGAATTTGCCTCCTCCATTGTTAAGCGGGTGGTGGATGGCTTGTTGGAGGATTATGCCGAGGCTACCTTCGCCCATTTTGTAAAGAGGTTGCAAGGGGAAGATGTGCAAAAGCTGCAGCAGCTGGAGCGCCTGATCGAACAGCGGCGCCGGGAGGGAGAGGTCTGATCATGACATTTTCACCTCACCTGGCGGCCCTTGTGCATGTGTACATTAGCTACACTCTGGTGGGGGGCACCATTTTGTACCTACTGGCTGTGGCACATGGCAGGCTAGGCAGTTACCGAGCTGATGGGTATGCACCCCTCCTGTTTTTAAGCCTGATGTTTCCGCTCCCCGCCTATTATCTGATCCACCTGGTTGTTCCTGCCATCGGCTGGCAGTTGCCCACCCTCGGACCGCCGTCCACCTGGCCCCTACCCTTGCAAGTACTCTGCCGCCTGGGGGAAAGGGCGGCGGTGAGCGGGGGGGTCCTCGGCGTAGTGTTGGTGGCGGTGGTCCTGGGCAGGGTGTTTGTGAGCTGGTTGGCAGTCCGGCAATTGGTGGCCCGCCTCCGGCAGGACAACCTGCCGTATAGCGGTCAAATCCGCCGGTTGTGGTTGGACCTGGCCAGTCGGATGGGTGTTCGGGGCGCGGAACTCCACATTACCGGCAGGCAGGATGCCTGTTGCTTCACCTGTGGTTTTTGGCGGCCGGTAGTTGTAATCAGCCGGGGGCTGGTGGAAAACCTGGAGCCGGAGGAGATCGAGGCGGTGCTGGCCCATGAGTTAGCCCACATCAGGCGGAAGGACATTCTGACGGGCATGGTGGTTGGAATTTTTCGTGACCTGGCCTTTTTCAGCCCGGCAGCCCATCTGGCGGCGGGCAAACTGGCAGAAAGCCGCGAATTGCAGGCGGATGCCCTGGCGGTCACCATCACCGGTAAACCGCTGACCTATGCCGGCACACTGATCAAGGTATGGCGCGGGATGCCTGGCGGTCAGGCCGGGCAGGTACTGGACCCGGGGGTGGCTTGGATGGGTGGTGGCCAGGTGGCCAGGAGGGTGGATTACCTGCTGCACACTAGACCCACCTCCGCCGGTATTCTGTGGACCCTGGTAATGGCGTTGGCCATCGTGGCCATCCTGCCGGTCTTGAACGTGGTTTGCCAGTTTTAGCCTGGTTGTTGTTGAGCACTCAAACAAGGGAGGAAACACTACATGAAGGACAGAAAGCAGGAATTCTTGCAGGATGAACGGCGGTACAAGGGTCCCAACCGGGTGGTGATCTTTATGTTCTTCCTGGTTGCGGTGGTGGGCTTGACCTGGTTTATGATGGCTAACCAGCAGACGGTAGCCATCGTCAAGCGCTATGAGGGTGGTAACTACAACATCGGCAAGAGTGTTAAGTACAAGGGTGGCCAGTACATTGACATGGTGGATTTTCCATACGTGGTTCAGGACGGGAAAATGGTTTTTCCGGTAGATAAGGTGATCGAGGCCAAACTGGTCAACATGGATACGGGGTATGTGGCTGCAGGCCTGAAAAAGGCGATAACAGCCTATATCGCTCCTTCAGGCAGGCTGGTGGTGGCGTTGGCCATCTGCGAACCCTGCCGGTCCACCAACTTCTACATTGATGGATATGTTTTGGTATGTAAGGTCTGTGGGTCCCGCTGGTTATTGAATGATTTGCAGGGGGTTTCCGGCGGTTGCCTGGCATACCCGCCCGAGGAACTGCCTTATGAGGTAAAAGATGGTATGATCTATGTTCCGGACAAGATCATTCAAGATTGGGCTCCCAGGGTTTAAGTTCAAACTCCGGTTACCGGCTGGAAAGGGGGAAGCATTTTGCGCCTGGACAGCATTGCCCTGAAAAACCTGGGAAGGCGAAAGGCTAAACTGGTATTCCTGCTTTTGGGTATCACCATGGCCATCGGCACCGTTGTCACCATGTACTCTATCATTACAACCATGAACGTAAAGTTGGCCGATACCTTTGACGAGATCGGGGCCAACATTATCGTGGTGCCCAAAGACGAGGATACCTTCACCTATGGTGGGTTTATTCTGCCGGGCACGCGGGAAAGCGGGCTTAAGAACGATGATGTCATCGCCATCAATACCATCCCCAACCGGGAAAACATCGCTACTGTTTCACCTAAAGCCCTGGGTTTAATGGAGATCAAGGGTCAGCGGGTGATGGCCGTCGGTGTGGACTTTCCCTCGGAGTTACGCTTAAAGCGGTGGTGGACATGGATCGGGGAGCAGCCTAACAAGATGGAGGACCTGCTGGTGGGATCCCGGGCAGCTCGTACTTTGGGTTTACAGCCTGGTGACACAATTAATGTTGGGGAACAAACTCTTGTCGTCCGGGCGGTGCTGGCAGAGCAGGGTACCGAGGAGGACGGACTGGTATTTGCCAATTTGCTGGCGGTCCAGCAGATGACCGGTAGAGTGGGGGTACTGGATATGATCGAAGTGGCTGCCTATTGCACCACTTGCCCGGTGGAGGAGATTGCCCGCCAGATCGGTGAATCCATTCCCGCAGCAAAAGTCACTCCTTTGGCAGAGGCGGTCCGTGCCAGGCGGGATGTAGTAGATAAGTTCACCAGTTTTGCCATTGGGGTTTCCGCCGTTGTAGGCTTAATTGGTTTCTTGGTGGTAATGTTGACCATGCTCTCGTCTGTCACCGAGCGCACCAGGGAAATAGGTATCTATCGGGCTATCGGGTACCGCCGCAGCCACATCTACGAAATAGTTTTAACTGAGGCTACCCTTGTGGGGCTTCTGGGTGGGCTGTTGGGCTATGCAGGGGGGACCTTGGCAGCACGACTGGCGGGCCCGGGGATTGCAGGTATGGCGATAAATATTCCTTGGAATCCTTGGCTTGGCGCTATCGTGATTATTGGTGGGGTGCTGGTAGCACTGGCCGCTTCAGCCTATCCCTCCCGCCAGGCAGCCAATCTGGATCCGGCAGAAGCGCTACGATTTATATAGGGGAGGTTGTGGCATGAGTCTCATTTCACTTCAAGGAGTATCAAAGATATATGATAGCGGGGAAGGCAAGGTAGCCGCACTGCAAGAGATCTCCCTGGAAATAGCCACTGGCGAATTTGTTGCGGTAATGGGCCACTCCGGTTCGGGCAAAAGCACCCTGCTCAGCATCCTGGGGGCGCTAAATCCGCCCACTACCGGGAAGGTTATGGTAGACGGCATCCCTGTCTATGACCTTTCCATCGAGCGGCGCGCCGATTTTCGCAGCATGTACATTGGGTTTGTTTTTCAGCAATTTCAGTTGATCCCTTACCTCACTGCCATGGAAAATGTAATGCTGCCCCTGGCCATTTTAAAAGACTCCCATGCCCAACAGGCTGCCAAGGCCAAGGAAGTATTGGCTAAAGTTGGTCTGGGCAATAAACTGCACCGCCTACCCAACCAACTGTCCGGTGGCGAACAGGAGCGGGTAGCTATAGCCAGGGCCATCGTTAACCAACCTCCCCTGGTATTGGCCGATGAGCCAACCGGAGCCCTGGATACCAAAACCGGCCAGGAGATTATGGAACTGTTTCGATCTTTGCACCGTGAGGGTCTGACCATAGTTATGGTTACCCACAACAAGGATACTCTTCCCTATGTGGAACGTACCATCTACATGCGGGACGGCAGGCTGGAGGCTGACACCCTTTCGGCCAAAACCGCCGGTGCAGCCCATTAACCGGAGGGAGATAATCAATGCGGCTATGGGATATTTCCATTGGCAACTTGAAAGTGCGTAAAACCAAGATGCTGCTCTTGGTAGCGGGGATGGCAGTAGGGGTAGCAACCATTGTAACCCTAACCGCCATCACCTCGGCCATGCAGGCCGAGGTAGCCCGGTATTTCCGCGACAGCGGCGTTCGCCTGGTGTTGGCACCCTATGCAGAGAAGTTATCCCTGGCCTATAACGGGGTAACGGTGGCTGCCGGGGTGACAGTAGAAGCCGATGCCCTAGAGCCTGAAGTATTGGACAAAACCCGGGAGTTAGCAGATAGCATGGGCATTCGTACCATTGCTCCAAAGTTTGTTACCCAGGCCCAAGTTAAGGACAGAACCATGCTCATCGCCGGGGTGGATTTTTCTGCGGAGGTGGCGATCAATAGGTACTGGCAGGTGACAGGCCGTTATGCCGAACAGCCCGATGAAGTTGTGCTGGGGTACCTGATTGCTGAGCGGCAAGGGTTATCTGCCGGTGACACCGTTACGGTAGAGGGCCAGCCCTTTAAGGTAGCGGGCGTGCTGGCGGAAACGGGCGATAAACAGGACCGGCTCATTTTTGCACCCCTGGCAATGGTACAACGCTTGGCTGACAAAGAGGGTACACTGAACATGATAGAGGTGGTGGTGGATCGGGACTCCTCCCAACAGGCATTGGCTGTGTTGCAGCAGGCGCTGCCGGAGGTGCGGACCTCAGAAGTGAAGGGGCCGATGGAAGGTCGGCGGGAAGTGGCCGACCGGTTCCAGCGGTTCAGCTGGTTGGTGATCCTGGCGGTGTTTGGGATCGGCTCGCTGATCGTGATGACCACCATGATGGCTTCTGTCAATGAACGCACCAGGGAGATCGGTATTTTTCGGGCCATCGGTTTTCGCCGCACCCACATCATGCGCATCATATTGACTGAAGCCGGTCTGGTCAGCGGCGCCAGCGGCGTGGTCGGATACATCACGGGGATGCTGGTGGCGGTTACCGCCGGAGCAACGGTAGCCGACATCTCTGGCGGCGTTCCCTGGGACCCTTTGCTGGCGGTGGGTGTAATCACCCTGTCAGTGGCGGCGGGCCTGCTGGCCAGTCTTTATCCGGCGGTAAAAGCTGCCAACCTGGAGCCCATGGAAGCATTGCGCTTTTTCTAAACCACACATGCCAGATGACCCCCAACCTTCACAAAGTCTTCACTTCTGGTTCACGGAAATACCATACGGGATGGCTAGTATGAAGGTATGTAAAAAGGGATGGAGGTGAAAACGGGTGCGGTTTGGCAAAGGTATGTGGCTTCCCTGTTTGATTATCCTGGGCTTTGTAGCTTACTATGCGGTCACTTCTGGTAAAATTTCGGCAAGCCTCTTGATCCTGCTGCTATGCCCCCTAATGCACATCTTTATGATGCGGGGTATGCACGGTCATGGTCAGGGCGGCGGCAGTTGCCACGGTCACGGCCGACCGGATCAGGCGGGGGTAGAAGGACAGCAGGACCGGCCTGGAAATAAATGAGAGGGAACAAGGGTGATCGGCGTCCAGCCATGATTGGGCGCTTCGGACAGCCTTTCCTGATACCGCTGGCGCTGCTGGCCTTGCTGGCGCTTGCGGGATGTGGGCGGCCAGCGTCCAGCCAGGGTACCGCCGTTGACAGCCAACCCATTCCGGTACCATTGGAGCAAATCGACCGGCAGGCGGCGGTAACGGTAAGGGCGATGCTGGTGAACCCGTTGGCGGAGTTTCAGCAGGAAAAATCCCTGATCTTCCAGGTCGACATGGACACCCATTCGGTGGACTTGACCGTCTACGACATCACCGGACTGGCGGTTCTGGAAACGGGCGGCAAAAAGGTGAAGGGAACCTGGCAACCGGTAAGCGAGGATTCTCATCACCGGACCGGCCTGCTCCGGTATCCCCTAGAGTTTAAGGAGGGACCGGGTGTAAGTAAAGGCCAACCCGTAACCCTGATTTTTCCCGATGTTAACGGGGTAACTCGCACCTTCCGGTGGGAGGGAGTAGTAGTCAGGTTATAGGCCTTTTTACCAGGTTATTTCCGAAATCTTGGCAGGACTTAACCGATAAGAAGAGAATAGAATAGCTATGGAGTTAATCTTTACCGGAAAGGGGGATGTCTAGTGCTGCGTAACCACTACATGCTGCGTCCCGTAGCCCACTGCAAGGACGGCTGCTCTAGGTGGTCCCGGGCATGACCCTAAACTGCCTGCCGCTTTTACGGCCATAAATAAGCAGGCTCCGGGAATACCCGGGGCCTGTTTTTCCTTCAACTGGCTCTTGGCTTTTTGCGGGAGATTGTTTCCCCCGCTGAAGCTTAGAGCCAGTTAATACAGAGGCGTAGCCGCTCTTATCCCGCCGCTTAGAGAAGCGGGGGTATTAGAGCGGGTAGCCATCTGTGATAAATTTGTTTTTGGGAAAGGGGTGGTAGGGAATTGGAACGGATTCTATTCAAGATCGGCTCCATCCCCGTTCAGACCTTTGGTGTCTTCGTTGCCCTGGGCGTGTTGGCCGGACTGCTGCTGGCCCGGTGGGATGCCCGGCGGAAAGGCTTCAAGGAAGATGTGGTAATGGACTTTGCCCTTTATGCCATACTGGCGGGTTTGGCTGGCGCCCGGCTGTTCTATGCCCTGGTGTACGCACCTGGGTATTACCTGGCGAATCCTTTGGCCATCCTTTATTTCCATGAGGGAGGCCTGTCCATTCACGGCGGTCTAATCGGCGGGGTACTGGCCGGCATCTGGTATGTACGCAAACACCGGCTGTCTTTCTGGCGCCTGGCCGACCTGTTTGCGCCGGCTATCGCCCTGGGACAGGCTATCGGCCGCATCGGCTGTGACGTATTTGGCAAGCCCATGGCGGGCAACTGGCCCTGGGGAGTGATGGTCAATGGCCAACTGCTGCATCCGGCCCAGGTTTACGAATTACTGCTGGATTTTGCCCTGTTCTTCTACCTGTGGCGGCGGCGCACCTCTTTGGCATACAACGGGCAGCTCTTTATCCATTTTGCCGTCTATTATGCGCTAATTCGGGGTTTGATCGAATTTGTCCGCATCAATCCGGTGGTGTGGGGCCCCTTTACCGTAGCCCATGCTGCCAGTCTGGCCTTTATCGTGGCGGCTGTTGTGGTGGGGATGGTGCTGAAAAAACGCGCTACCGGGGATGTGCCGGTTCAGGAGGGCAGCCCTGGCCCGCTGTGGCCCCAGGTGGGCGGTCTACTGGCGGTCATCGCCGTATCCATCGGCATTTACTACAGTTTTCCCCCGTCCCCAATGTAGCAGAACTGGGCCACGGAGCGGGTGTGCATAGCAGGGCGGTATTTCCTCCAAAATAAGGCCAGGATAACTTACCCTTGCCGGGTAAAGGAGGGGACGCCATGCCCTCTGGGCACGACGAACACTTGCGTGACGCCATCCTGGACACCCTGGCCAGTACCATGCAGCATAGTTCCTTTGACATCAAGGTGGCCGTGCAAAACGGCATTGTCCAGTTGATGGGTTTCGTGGATGTACTGGCGGAAAAGGCCAGGGCGGAGGAACTGGTCCGTGGTTTCCCGGGTGTAAAGAAAATCGAGAATAACCTGACGGTTGCCACCGATGGGGGTATCGATGACGATGATGTGGCGGAAGCCATCAGGCAGCGCTTGGCCGAAATGCCAGATAATGTATTAAAAGGGGTACAGGTGACGGTGACCAGGGGGGTAGCTCACCTGCAGGGACGGGTACACTCCCTGGCGGAAAAACACGGGTGTATCGATGCAGCCCGGGATGTGATGGGTATCAAGGAAGTAATCGCGGACTTGGCGGTAGCCGACCATGAACCGGTGGATGACGCCACCATCACCAACATGGTGGAACTGGCCCTGTCCAGGGAATTGAAGGTGGATGCACGGCAGGTGAATACTTCCACCAGGCGCGGGGTGGTTACCCTTACCGGCTGGGTGGAAAGGCCGGAGGCGGTGGCCGCAGCTGCCAGAGCGGCAGCGGGTGTGCAAGGTGTACGCGCCATCGACAACCGGCTAATACCATTGCGGGGGTCAAAGGACCACAATGTCAAGCAAACAACCCGGCTGATGCAAGAACTGCAAAGGGAACCCCATCTTAACCCTGGCCAGATCAAGGCCTTTGTCATCGGTACTACCGCTTACCTGGGCGGCGAGGTTTATAGCCAGGAGGCCAAGGAATCAGCGGAACGGGCCGCCCGCCGGGTGCCGGGCATCCGGGCGGTCAGCAACGATATTTTTGTGGGCACCCACTGAGGTGAAAAATTGACGTTGGACGGGGCGAAAGGCCCCTTTCCGCTATTTTAAAGGAATATTGACTGCCGCCCCGAATATACAGCTATGAATGAGGTAAATTATGCCTTGAGAACTGGGGGAGAGGGGATTGGGGGGGTTGTTTGTAATTAAAGGTGGGAGTGCTCTCCAGGGCAGGGTGGTGGTCAGCGGAGCCAAAAACGCCGCCCTGCCCATCCTGGCGGCTGTACCCATGGCCAGGGGGCAGATCCTCCTGGACAATGTGCCGCCCATTGCTGACGTGGAGGCCATGCTGGCCCTGATAGCAGAGTTGGGGGTCAGTGTGCAGCGGGAAGGGGAGGGCCGGCTGGTGTTAGTCCCACCGGACCGTCCGGCGGGGCTTGTCAGCTACCATCTGGCCAAGCGACTACGGGCCTCCAACCTTTTGCTGGGTAGTTTGCTGGCGAGAAACGGCCTGGCCAGGGTACCCCTGCCTGGCGGCTGTGATATCGGGTCCCGGCCAATGGACCTGCACCTGAAGGCTTTCCGGGCCCTGGGGGCGGAGGTGGAAATGGACCACGGTTTTGTCACCGCCTCGGGCAGCCTTGTTGGCACGGAAATTTATCTGGATTTTCCCAGTGTAGGTGCCACAGAGAATGCCATGATGGCCGCCTGTGGGGCTTTGGGCCAAACCGTCATCATCAATGCCGCCCGGGAGCCGGAGGTGGTTGATCTGGCCAATTTCATCAATACCATGGGTGGTAGGGTGCGGGGAGCGGGGACCGGCGCCATCCGGGTGGATGGACCCTGTGAACTGGCTGGCGGGTACTACAGTGTTATTCCCGACCGCATCGAGGCCGGTACCTTTATGGTGGGTGCAGTGATGACCGGTGGAGATGTGGTGGTGGACGCGGTAATCCCCACCCACCTGCAGCCGGTGATAGCAAAGTTGCGGGAGGTTGGGGCGGAAGTATTTGAGGAGGAAGAGCGGATCCGGGTAGTGGGCCGGCCGCAGTTACGACCGTTGACCCTGAAGACCATGCCATACCCGGGCTTTCCCACCGACCTGCAGCCCCAGATGACCGCCCTTTTGAGTATTGTCAAGGGTACATCCCTGGTGGTGGAAAACCTGTTTGAAAACCGCCTGCGGATAGCCTGTGAACTGCAACGCATGGGAGCGGATATCAAGGTGGAGGGCCAGGCTGCTGTGGTGGAGGGAGTGGGGAGGTTGTCCGGCAGCCGGGTACAGGCCACCGATTTGAGATGCGGTGCAGCCCTGGTGCTGGCTGGACTGGTAGCGGAAGGACAAACGGAAGTGGATGAGATTCACTTTATCGAGCGAGGTTATGTTAACCTGGACCATAAACTAAACAGCTTAGGTGCAATGATTAGGCGTGCCGGGGGGTAGAAAGGGCTATGAGCTATTTTGAACGGGACTATTATGATTATGGCCCAAAGCGGCCGAGTTTTCTGGGTCTTTTTCTGGCGGCCCTGTTTGGCGCTCTGCTGGGCGGGATGCTGATTCTGGCGGTGGGACCTGACTTGCTAACGGGGCGGAAGCCCCCTGAACAACAGCTACCCTGGCAGCAGGACGGCCAGGACCTGCGTACCCCGCGACTTGACTGGGATCCCACCGCTTCACCGGTGGTGGTCATTGCTGAACAGGTCGGCCCCACCGTGGTTGGTATTACCACCATTAAATCCGGGCGGGCCATCCAGGGAGCTTCTTCCTCCGGTTCCGGTGTTATTATTGACGGCCGAAACGGTTATATCGTGACCAATTATCATGTGGTGGAAGGGGCGCGGGAAATCCGGGTGCGCCTGGATGACGATTCCCAGTATGTAGCTACCCTGGTGGGTTATGACTGGCAGACGGATCTGGCTGTCTTACGAATCAATGCTACAAACCTGCCGGAGGCCAGACTGGGGGATTCCAATCAACTCAAGGTTGGTGAACTGGCGGTGGCCATCGGTAACCCCCTGGGGCTGGACTTTGCCCGTTCCGTAACATCCGGGGTAATTAGCGCTTTGAACCGGGAAATCACCGTCACCAGTGCCGGTACCGAGGTCACCTTGCGGGTTATCCAAACCGATGCCGCCATTAACCCCGGTAACAGCGGGGGGGCGCTGGTCAATGGCCAGGGGGAAGTGATCGGCATCAATAGTGTGAAAATTGCCCGGGCCGGTGTGGAGGGCATGGGTTTTGCCATTCCCATCAGTGACGCCCGTCCGGTGATCGAACAGCTGATCAGCCAGGGCTTTGTCCGGCGACCGTTCCTTGGCATCTTCAACTTTGAAGAGGTGACACCCCAAATAGCCCAGTGGTACCGCCTGCCGGAGGGCCTGTACGTCGGTGGTGTGGTGCAGGGTGGACCGGCGGCCCAGGCGGGTATGCGGGTGGAGGATGTGATCGTATCCCTGGGTGGCCGGGAGATCAAAACCATGCGGGACTTCCACACCGCGCTGAACGCCCACCAGGTGGGGGATGAGGTCAAGGTGGTGGTCATCCGCGACGGTCGCCGGGTGGAATTGACCGTTAAGCTGGGAGAGGCGCCGCGCGGATAGTTGCCAAAAAGGAGAGGTTCCTTTGTACGTGGTTTGTGAGCAGCACCTGGAACGTGCCCTGGATGATTTCGTAGAGGTGTATGGCAGCCCGCCAGATTTATACCTGTTGGACAAGGTGTCCTTCACCGACTGGATCAGCCCTGCCAGCTGCGATTTTTGCCACTTGCCGCCCAAGTACCTGGTGGTGTAATTTCCTTGTGGGCATATTTGAAAAGGGGGTAATCAGGAGATGATGAACTACTCCATGGGTGGCCTGTTTATGTACCTTAGCATGCTTGTGGTGTGGGCCATCCCCTTTATTCTGATTTACCTGGGATTTCGCTTTGTCCAGACCCAGCAGGAAATGGCCAGGGCCCTGGGGGAAATTGCCCGGGCCCTGGATAATAAAGGACGGGAGCCTTAGCAAAAGGTGCAGAACTTCCGGATTATCGCGGTGGGGAAGCTCAGGGAAAAATACCTGGCTGCCGGGGTGGCGGAGTATCTAAAACGTTTGGGCGGCCTGGCCAGGGTGGAAATGGTTGAGGTGGGTGATGAACCACTCCCCGAACCCCTTTCCCCGGCCATGGCGGAGATGGCCATGGCCAGGGAAGGAGAGCGACTGTTGAGCAAAACACGACCCCAGGCCTACTGTGTGGCTCTGGCCATCCATGGTAAATCCCTGGGTTCCGAGGAATTTGCCGCACTACTGGCCGATCTGGGGTTAAAGGGTCACTCCCAGGTGGATTTTATCATCGGCGGTACCCTGGGCCTTTCCCCTGCCGTCCTTAACCGTGCCAACCTGCTGCTTTCCCTTTCCACCATGACCCTGCCCCATCAGCTGGCCCGCCTGGTCCTGGCGGAACAGCTCTACCGTGCCTGCAAAATCAACCGCGGCGAAAAATATCATAAGTAACTGGGAACCAAAAACCCTCCATTATACCACCAGGGATATATTGCTAAAGTATAATTGGGGTGATTTCACAGCCTTTTTTCAGCACTAATTTCCTCAGAAAAAGGAATAATAACACTAGCCAATCCATTTATGCGAGGAGTGGATGAAGTGTTCAAAATGAAAGACAAAGTTGTTTTAGGTGTTGCAGCTGGTCTCGCTGGAAATGCGGTTAAAATGGTGATCGATGAAGTCTTCAGAAAAAAGAAGATATCACAGCGTTCATTCCGTCAAACCGCTGCCGGTGCATGGGTTTCAACGCGCAGTGAAGCCGATAGCCTGCAAGGACAAATTTTGGGAGGATTACTTGATTTTGGTATGGGCATATTGGGCGGTATTTCAATGGTGCATATGCTGTCTAAAACCGGGCGTGATTATGTTGCGATTAAAGGAATTACTGCGGGGATAGCAATGGGTTCGTTAATTACCTTTGCTATGGGAACTCTGCCCAAAAATCAACTTAAACCAACTGACGCTGCAAGCAACCTGTCATATATGTTGAGTCATGCTGCATACGGGCTTGCAACAACTGCTGTAGCCGCCAAATTAGGTCACCCGTCGTTGTTTGATTCCAACCCACAAAACATTTGGCTTGAGCCTTCGGAACAGACCACAGAACAAAAAATAAAGAAGTAATATCAGAGAAGTTGCGGAAATAGTGGGGGAGTATGTCTTGTGCTCCTCCACCGTCTATTTTGGCTGGTTTTAAAATTAAAATACCATAACAGTTATAATGAATTTCCCATGAATCGGCAAAAAAGGGGCAAGCAAAAATGAATTTTAGTTTAAAGCGTGTCCTTATTATGACAGCTGTTTCGGCGGAGAGGGACGCAGTGTTGCATGGGCTGCAGGGCCATAATGGGTTTGATGTTTTGGTGGGAGGCGTGGGCCCGGTGTCGGCTGCTGCCAGCACGGCGAAGGTGTTGGCAACAGCCGAGTACGGTTTGGTGTTGAGCGCCGGGATCGGAGGCGGCTTTCCCGGTAGGGCTGGGGTGGGCTGCCTGGTGGTGGCCAGCGCAATCGTCGCCGCCGACCTGGGAGTGGAGACCCCCGAAGGCTTTTGCAGTTTGGATGAATTGGGCTTCGGCCCCACCCGCATCCCGGTGGAAGATGGTCTGGTGAATCGTGTGACTGGGGCGCTGCAGGCAGCCAAGTTGCCGGTTAAAACCGGGCCTGTGCTCACTGTGTCAACGGTAACGGGTACGGCTGCCAGTGCCGCACAACTGGCCTCCCGGGTTCCGGGGGCCACAGCCGAGGCCATGGAAGGGTATGGCGTGGCCCTCGCAGCCCACCAGCAGGGTGTGCCGGCTCTAGAACTACGGGCCATCTCAAACCTGGTCGGCCCCCGTGACCGGGCCGCATGGCGGATCGAAGATGCTTTGAAGGTTCTAACAGCAGCCAGTTCCGTATTAGCGGGGGTGTTATGATGAAAATCGCCTTTTCTCCTTGCCCCAATGACACCTTTATTTTCCATGCCTGGGTGCACGGTCTCATACCCGGTGCGCCGGAGCTTGACGTAACCTATGCAGATATTGACATCACCAACAGTCTGGCAGCGGGCTCCCACGGGCCGGATGTGTTGAAAATCTCTTATGCCGCCCTACCATGGGTATTGTCGGAATACGCGCTGCTGCCATGTGGGGGTGCTTTGGGGAGGGGATGCGGGCCGCTGGTATTGATGGCAACCACAGAAAACGGTTCCAAAGGTGGAGCCATGCTGGCAGGCCGGCGGGTGGCGGTACCCAGTGAGCGCTCAACGGCCTACTTGTTATTCCGCCTGTGGGCGGCACAACAGGTGCCAGGGGGTGTGGGAGAGATTGTGGTTCTACCCTTTCACGAGATCATGCCAGCGGTGCGTGATGGTGTGGTTGATGCCGGGCTTGTAATCCACGAGGCTCGCTTCACCTACCCTGTCTATGGGTTGACTTTGTTGTCCGATCTGGGCAGTTGGTGGGAGGAAGATACCAACTTGCCGCTGCCCCTGGGAGCGATTATTGCCCGCCGTTCACTGGACCTGCCTGCCATCGCCGGCTGGATTCGGGCTTCTGTCAAATACGCCTGGGCACACCCGGAGGCATCCCGGGAATACGTACTGAGCCACGCCCAGGAGATGTCCCCCGAAGTGGCACAGGCACACATCGCCCTGTATGTGAACGAGTTTACCGTCGATTTAGGTGAAACAGGGTATCAGGCAGTTTCCACCCTGCTGAGCCGGGCCTCGCAAGAAGGATTGGTACCAAAGGTAGATTTGGCGGCACTGCTTTGCAGATAGGCACTTCTGGCGGAGCAAGGGGGATAAACTTGAGGGGTAGTGCGTGAACCTCCTCCGGGACAAGCCCGCAGGCTTCCCAGCGGGGGTTTCTCATATCATCGAAGAGCCGCCCGCTAAAATGCTGGTCTTACGCCCCTTTCGTGAGCTATATCCGGCTTCTTGGCCGGGAGGCCCGGTCCATGGGCAGACATGGAAATGTTGGAGGACAAAACAATTACCACTATATAGGAGGTTGAGCAATCATGAAGTACCTGGCTCTAGGTAAAACCGGGCTGATGGTTTCCGAAGTGGGGTTTGGGGCGATCCCCATCATCCGCCTGGATGCGACAAAGGCGGTCAGGGTGCTGCACAGGGCCCTTGACCATGGTATCAACTTTTACGATACCGCCAATGCCTATAAGGATAGTGAGGAGAAGATCGGGCAGGCCTTTGCCGGGGTGCGGGACAGGGTGATCATTGCCACCAAGACCGGGAAAAGGGATGCCGCGGGGACCATGCGTCATTTGGAAAACAGCCTGCGCATGCTGCGAACCGACTATATCGATCTATACCAGTTACATCAGGTAGCCAGGGAAGAGGACTGGCAAGGGGTGCTGGCCCCGGGTGGAGCCGTGGAAGCCATGCAAAAGGCCAGGGAACAGGGGAAAATCCGGTTCATGGGAGTCTCCTCCCATAACCAGGAAATGGCCGTAAAAATGATTCAGACGGGCCTGTTCAGCACCATCCAGTTCCCCTTTAGCTTTATTGAGGACGGCGCCAAAGACCACCTGCATCCGGTGGCCCGCGAGCTTGGTGTGGGGATTATCGCCATGAAGCCCTTTGCCGGCGGGGTGATTGACAATGCCCCACTAGCCTTCAAGTTCCTGCGGCAGTACCCCGATGCCATTCCTATCCCGGGTTATGATTCGGTAGCATCGGTGGATGAAATCGTGGCCATTTACCAGCAGCCCAACGGGATCACCGCCGAAGACCTGGCCGCCATGGAGCGTTACCGGCGGGATCTGGGTGCCAGGTTTTGCCGGCGCTGTGAGTATTGCCAGCCTTGCCCCAATGGGGTAATGATCACCCTGTCCATGACCTACCCGTTGGTAGCCCTCCGGATGTCACCGGCCGTGGCCGTGGAGTTTTCCGGCAAGGCACTGGCTACGGTGTCTAAGTGCACGGAGTGCGGCATCTGTGTGGAAAAATGCCCCTATGACCTCCCGATACCGAAACTGCTGCAGGACCACTACCGCTTATGGGAACAGCATCTATTGACATTGCCATAATGGTAGCCTTATAATGAGCACAAGACATTACAGGTTGGCTGGTATTTTGAAGAGGAATGATGGCAGTCTGGAACTGCCTGTTATGGTTGTGTTGTTTCATGGGTTTTTGTTTTTTTCAATGGGCCATGAAGGTCTGACCTTGTAGGAGCAAGGAGGCTTTCATGGCCTTTCCGATTTTGTTAAGGATTTAACAACAATCGAAAATTTTTGAAGGGAGTGGCCGTAGAAATGTGTATGGAAAAGACGCCATGGGAAAGAGTGGTGGAGTTTCACGGGCACATGTGCCCGGGGCTGACCATCGGCTTCCGGGCGGCGGAGGTGGGCCTTAGGGCCCTGGGAGCGGAAAATCTTCCTGATGACGAAGGGCTGGTGGCTATTGTGGAGACCGATGCCTGCGGGGTGGACGCGGTACAGGTGCTTACCGGCTGTACCTTTGGGAAGGGGAATCTGGTCTTCTTGGATCGCGGTAAGCAGGTATTCACCTTTGCCCGCCGTCAGACCGGGGAGGGGGTACGGGTAGCCCTCAAATATGGGGTCTTAAACCAGGATGAGGACCAGCTAAGGACGATGCAGCGGATGGTGCAAGGCCAGATGGATCCGGTGGAGCGGGAAGAGTTTTTCCGGGCGCACCGCCAAAAGGCAGAGCACCTGCGCCAGGTGCCCGAGGAAGAGCTGTTTTCCGTCCGCCGGGTCAACATCCAAACCCCGCCCCGAGCCAGGGTCTTCCTGACTGTAAAGTGTACCGAGTGCGGCGAGGGGGTAATGGAACCGCGAGCCCGGCTACGGGAAGGCCGGGTGGTCTGTTCCGCCTGTGCCCAAGAATACCGGGCGCCGGTAACGGGGTTTTCTTCGAGTTAACGAACTGCCGCCGGCTGGTTCAACCCTGGATTCCGGTTGTGGTGACTACGGCGCTGGTATGGTCTTCTCGTGAAGAAAGACGGCAGATAGGAAAGGATGGACGGATCATGGATGGGCATCATGGTGAAATAGCTTCCCCATGGGGGAAAGGAGTGTGGGGTGACGCCGTCTTTTGGGAGAAAGCCTGGCAGCGGGAGCGGCGATATTCCCTGTACGGGCGGCAGCACCCAAAAAGATCGGGTTCCGGATGGTGGGATCGGCGGGCTGCCCGCTTTGCCGCCCAGACCGGTTTAGAAGAAGGTCAGCGGCGGGTGGCGGGAGTACTGCATATGCTGGGACACCAGGATGCTTTGCAACCCGATGCGGAAGTCCTGGATATCGGCTGTGGACCGGGAAACTACGCCTTGCCCCTGGCCCGCCGGGTGCGAAAGGTGATAGCCCTGGACCCGTCGGAAGCCATGCTGGCTATTTTACGGGAAAGGGCGGCGGCGGAGGGGATCACCAACATCGAAACCGCCTGCCTGCCCTGGGAAGAGGTGGACCTGGACCGGCTGGGCTGGCGCGGCCGTTTTAACCTGGTTCTGGCCGTCATGTGCCCTGGAATACATGATGCTGCGACCCTGCAAAAAATGATGGCAGCCTCGCACCACAGTTGTTTTTTCAGCGGGTTTGCCAGGCGGGAGGAACCGGCCCAGCAAGAGCTTTGGCGCCGTTTATTCCAGGAGGAGATGCCTCCCTTTGCCGCCGATGTCTTTTACATTTTCCACCTGCTTTTTGCCTGGGGGTACTGCCCGTCTTTGGCAATGACATCCCGCCGGATCAGGCGGGAGCAAGACCTTTCAGAAGCGGTAGAAGAATTGGCGGAAGTCCTGGCTGCCTATCTGGAGGTTACCCCGCCCGTGCGACAGGAAATATTTGAACTGGTCACGGAAATGTCCCGGGATACTCGTTTCTGCCAGGAGAAGATATTTGTAGAGGGCAACCTGGCCTGGTCGGTCCGCCTCCGGCACCGCCCAGGCATCCCTTGAGGAATGCGAGGTATAGGTAGTTCCGTATCACCATGGGGCAAAACTGCCACAACCCGGATCTGGTATTGCAGCTGGAGAATCTTCCCCGTAATTCCGGAAGGGAAGCAACCAGCTGGCAGGAACCGGACCGGGTTTTGCCGTATTTTCTTTCCATATGCCATGACCGTGGACTATGATTGCCGCTGGGAGGGGTTCTGTTTGACAGCTTGGCACCTGGTGGGTTTCGTGGTGACCCTTGCGGCAGTAACAACGGTCGGGGTTTATGCCATGCGGCTGGTGCGCACTGCTGCCGATTACACCGTAGGCGGCCGGCAAATGGGCTCTCTGCTGGTAGGCACTTCACTGGTGGCTGCCTTTGTGGGTGGCACCTCAGTGGTGGGGACCTCCCAGGCGGCCTTTCAGGTGGGGGTTAGCGCCATCTGGTTTACGGTGGGGGCTGGTTTGGGCAGCCTGGTACTGGCAGCCGGATTGGCCCAACCCCTACGGGAGGCCATGGTGGAAACCGTTCCCCAGTTTCTGGGCCGTACCTACGGCCGGGGGGCAGCTACCTGTGCCAGCCTATTTATCGTGGTAGGGATGTTCCTCCAGACAATGGTACAGGTCATGGCGGCGGTACCTCTACTGGTTTCCATCCGGCCCATGCCGGAGACATGGGCGGCGGCCCTCACCATGGTGCTTGTCTTTGCCTATGTGGTGGGCGGGGGATTCTGGGGTGCCAGCCTGGTGGGGTTTTTGAAAACCCTTATTTTGTATGGAACGGTGCTGGCTGCGGGATGGTCTGCCCTGGTACTGGCTGGGGGTTTGGAGGGGCTGCGGTCTGCCTTCCCGCCCGGGACCACCTGGTTCGCCTTTTTCCCCAAAGGCATTGGTGCCCATGGGGCAGAGATTTTTTCCGTGGTGGTGGGCTTCGTTTCCAGCCAGAATTATTTACAGGCCATTTTTGCCGGCCGGAACGTGCGGGCCTCCCGGTTGGGAGCCCTGCTGGCGGCCCTGTTGATCCCGTTGATTGGATGGGGTGCCCTGGGTGTGGGAATGTATATGCGGGTGACTAACCCTGACATTAACCCAGCCGGTGCGGTTCCTGTCTTTTTCCTGACCCACTTTCCTGCCTGGCTGGGTGGTGTGGGCCTGGCAGGGCTGCTGGTTTCCCTGGTGGTCACCGGTGCCAGCCAGTTGTTAGGCATGTCCACCACCCTGGCCAGGGATGTGTACCAGGCCTGGGTACACCCGGATGCCGGAGACCGGGAATTGCTGCTGGTTTCCAGAGTGCTGGTGATACTCATTGCGACCGGCGTGTTTCTGTTTAGCCTGGGCACCCTGCAGTCCCTCATCCTGTACTGGGCCTTTCTTTCCATGGCCATCCGGGGAGTGACCATTTTCCTGCCCATGCTCTTTGCGGTGTTGTGGCCAGGGGCGGTTTACGGCCAAACCGGTTTCTGGGCGATCCTGGCAGCGCCGGCGGCGGTACTGCTGTGGACCCTGGTGGTCCCTGGCGGGCTGAACCCGCTGTATCCTGGCATGCTGTTAAGCCTGTTGATTCTGGTGGCAGGGGTGGGGACTAGCTGCTATCGGGCTGGGCGGCCGGACAGATCCCACGGTCAATAACCCTTTCCGGATTACCCCCCGAACCGGCAGGAGAGTGTTAGAGGCTAAATTATCTCATTAACCCCAAATTGTGTATTCCGCCTCAACCGCTTTAAATTACCAACCTGCGGCGGCAGGTGGAAGGCCGGGCAAAATAGAATTATACTTTCCGTTCCGGGTATGGCTCTTGGCAATCCTTGTACATACGGAAGCATAATGAAATCAAAAGAGAGGTGGATAAACATCCGGCACGGAATTTTAAAATCACCGGTCATGATCCTCATCCTGGCCCTGGTTTTGGTTGGTTTGCTGGCAGGATCCCTTTATCCCACAATGGGGGTACTCAGGGAGATGCGTTACCGGGACAAGGATTTTTTTGATGTAATTGTGGTAGGTGGAGAACCGGAAGGAGTGGCGGCAGCGGTATCTGCTGCCAGGAACGGGGCAAATACCCTTCTTTTGGAATCCCGGGATGGCCTTGGTGGTTTGATGACCTATGGTATGCTGAACTCCATCGACATGAATTTCGGACCGGATGGCGATATTGTCACCAAGGGCATTTTCCAGGAATTTTACCGGGCGGTGCAGGGGGATTCCTTTGACGTGGAAGAAGCCAAAGTGGTCTTCCGGCGCCTGGTGGAGCGGGAACCCAGGCTGTATGTCCTCTACAACACCCGCTTCATCGCCCCGGTGCTTGACCGGGGGGTGATCCGGGGGGTGCGGGTCAGCCGTAACGGCAGCGAATATACATACTATGCCAGGCGGGTGATTGACGCTACCCAGGACGGGGATGTGGCGGCGGCCAGCGGTGTGCCCTACACCTGGAATGCCGAGGACCGGGGTCTATCCGCCGGCATGGCTCCCACCCTTGTGCTGCATATTGGCGGAGTGGACTGGGATACCATGGCCGATGCTATCCGCAAAGACAGAATCCCTGACACCGGGGTGACGGAAACCTCCGCCTGGGGCTTCTGGCCACAGATGCGGCAGTACAAACCCCAGAGCCCCCGCATCCGGGTAAGGGCGCCTAACATCGGCCGGCAGCGGGACGGTTCGGTGTTAATCAATGCCGTGCTGATTTTCGGCGTGGACAGCCGGAACCCTGCCTCCAGGGCGGAGGCCATTGCCCTGGTTGAAGCTGAGGCCCCTTATATTGTGGACTTCATGCGGCAGCATGTGCCGGGGTTTGGCAGTGCCTATTTCATCGGTACCGCTCCGGAGCTTTATATCCGGGAAAGCAGGCACACCATCGGTGAATATATCCTCACGGTGAACGATGTACTGGAAAACCGTTATTTCCCCGATACCGTGGCCGTGGGTTCATACCCGGTGGATATCCAGGCCAGTGGTCCGGATAACTGGGGCTTTGCCGTGGGCAAACCCATCATGTACGGTATTCCCTTCCGCTCTCTGGTGCCACTGAAGGTGGACAACCTGATGGTGGTGGGCCGGGCAGCCTCCTTTACCTCCCTGGCTGCCGGTAGTGCCAGGGTGATCCCCGTGGGTATGGCCACCGGGGAGGCGGCAGGGGTTGCGGCAGTGGTATCCCTCCGCCATGACGTCACCCCCAGGCAGCTGGCCTACAACCAGGCATTGGTGTCCGAGGTGCAGCAAATGCTCAAAAAGCAGGGAGCCTACGTTGGGCCCTTTAACTTCTCCCATCCCATGGACGGCCACTGGGCCAACCCGGCGGTACGGGTACTGCGGCCGCTGGGCCTGGTTTCCGTCGGCTACAGCAACAACTATCAGCTGGATGAACTGATTAAGGTAAAATCCTTTATGAATTTAACGTGGGAGGCTTTTAAACGGCGCGGATACAAACTGCCGGAACGACTACCCATCGAGGGGGTATTGAAGGAGGAATACATTACACCTGCCGAGGCGCTTTGGGTGCTGGAAAGGGTACTGGGAAGTACCCATGCTGCTCCTGACCCCGGGGCCCCATTGCCAACCTGGCTGGGCAGCACCGCCCGGGAACACCTGGGGGATAGTGAAAATCTGCAGCGGGCACTGGCCTACACACTGCTTGCCGATGCCCTGCACGCCGCCGGGATTGCTGAAAAACCCCTGGTGGATCCGGTGCGGGTGGACCTTCGCTAGCATAACCGGGAGGGTCACATGAAAAAGGGTAAAATAATCATATTGATTCTTGCCCTGATCCTTTTAGCGATGTTCCTGACAGGTATTACCAGCCGGGATGTGCAGATCATGGTGGACGGGCAGCGGCTGAACCTGGACACCCCTGCCTACGTTTCACCGGAGGGCCGCACCATGGTACCCCTCCGGGGGGTGTTGGAAGCCATGGGGGCCCGGGTATCCTGGGAGGCCGCCGACAAGGCGGTACTCATCAGCACCGTCCATCATTCGGTGCGCCTGGTGGTTGGTCAGAAAACAGCCATGGTGGACGGAAAGACGGTCAACCTGGATGCACCCCCTGTCATCAAGAACGACCGGGTGTTCGTGCCCCTGCGCTTTGTCGGGCAGGCCATTTCGGCCGGGGTAGAATGGCATGGGGATACCCGGACGGTGCGGTTGACCTCGCCACCCAAGATGCTCTTCACCGGTTCTCCTCCCACCTTATCCAGCGACGACCCCGGTCCCGGTCCCTATGACGTGATTGTGGTCAGCGGGGAACCGGAGGGAGTGGCGGCCGCCATCGGTGCGGCCAGGGCCGGGGCCCGGGTGTTATTGGTTGAAAAGCGGGACGGCCTGGGTGGTCTGATGACTTACGGGTGGTTAAATTCCATTGACATGAATTATGGTCCCGGGGGAGTCCTGCTCACCCAGGGTGTCTTCAAGGAGTTTTTCGATAGTGTCGGAGGTGACTCCTTCGATGTGCAGCATGCTAAAGGTGTCTTCGCCCACCTGGTGACCAGGGAACCCAATATCAAGCTGCTGCTAAGCGCCGACTTCACCGCCCCGGTGATGGAGGATACAGCCATAACCGGTGTGACGGTGCGGCACCAAGGGCAACGTAAGGCCTACCGTGCCCCGAGGGTCATCGATGCCACCCCCGATGCCGATGTGGCTGCGGCGGCAGGTGTCCCCCATACCCTGGGAGCCTCCGACCGGGGGTTGTCCCGGGGAATGGTGCCTACCCTTGTGTATCACGTGGGCGGGGTGGACTGGTCTGCCATAGTTAGGGCCCTAAACCACGACAATGACCCTGGTACCGGGGCCAACCAGGTATCTGCGTGGGGCTTCTGGCCGGAAATACAGGAATACCAGCCCCGCAACCCCCGCATCAGGGTCAGGGGTCCCAACATCGGACGCCAGCATGATGGGTCGGTACTGATCAATGCCCTGCAGATTTTCGATGTCGACCCCCTTGATTCCGCTTCCCGGGCGGAGGCCATGGCCATCGCCCAGGCGGAAATGCCCCACCTGGTGGAATTCATGCGCCAGCGGGTGCCAGGCTTCCAGAACGCCTATCTCATGGGCACCGCGCCGGAGCTGTATATCCGGGAAAGCCGCCATATCATTGGGGAATACGTTTTGAATATTAACGATGTATTGGAAAATCGCGACTTTTGGGATCGGATCGCCTTTGGCTCATACCCGGTGGATATCCAGGCCACCGATCCCACTAACTGGGGCTTTGCCATGGGCAACCCTGTCAAATACGCCATCCCCTACCGGAGCATTGTGCCCCTCAAGGTGGATAACCTGCTGGTGGTAGGCCGGGCAGCCTCCTTCACCTCCCTGGCGGCAGGCAGTGCCAGGGTGATCCCCATAGGCATGGCTACCGGTCAGGCGGCGGGGGTAGCGGCTGCCCACTCCCTGTCCAGGGGCCTGTCCCCCCGGGACCTGATCCACCGACCCGGTGAGATTGCTGAAATCCAAAGGAAACTGGAGGAACAGGGAGCATACCTGACACCCTCCCAGATCCCCAACCCCCTGGCGGATCACTGGGCCTATCCCTACCTGCGGGCATTGCGGCCGCTGGCGGTGGTGGCGGGCGGTTACAATAACGACTGGCAGCTTGACCAGGTAATCACCACCGAAAGTTTTATTTACCTGACCATCAATACCATGGAACGGCTTCGACCAGGCCGCCTTGACCGCCGTGGGCTGATTACCCGTTTAACCAAGGAGCCCCTGGATGTCGGTACCGCCCTTTCCCTGCTGCTCATGGTGCGGGGAATGGACGGGAAGGATGTTCCGGCGGATGCCCAGGGTCTTTTCAACTACTTTGTCAGACAAGGGTGGCTTAGCCCTGCCATCCAAGACAACTGGAACTCTACGGAACCCCTGACCAGGGGGATGGCCTACGCCCTGCTGGTGGAAACCTTGCACCAAATGGGGTGGCTGGAAATCCCGCCTATGCCGGACAGGCAATGATATCCATGGTTATACTATATCTATAGGGGATTATTACGGGGGTGGTCAGCATCAGTGCAATCGTAACCGATGCCAAATACCGGATGGCCCTGGCGGCCATCCGCTCCTTGGGCCGGGCTGGGGTACCGGTCACCGCAGCGGAGGATGCACCGGCGGGCAGTACCCATGTCCTGGGCTTTCACTCCCGTTATGCCTCTGGCACCGCCACGATAACCTCTGCCCGGGAAAACCCGGCCCAGTTTATCCGGGATCTGCTGCAGCTGGCACCCGGCCACCGGGCGGTAATCCCGGTTACGTTAAGCAGCATCCTGGCTGTGGCGGAGCACCGGGAGGAGGTCAACCGGGTGCTGGGAACGGCGGTGGCCAGCCCGGAGAGCATCCGGGTGGCCAATGATACCAACACCCTGCTGCCGTTAGCCGCCCGGGTGGGGGTACCCATTCCGGTGACCACAACCATGCACGAAGGAGAAAGGGTGGAAGATCTGGCGGACCGCATTCCCTATCCGGTGGTCATCAAGTACCGGGCCGGAGAGGAATTATTCCTGCCACCGGAGCAGCGGTACGCCATTGTACAAAACCGGGAAGTATTTATCAACACCTTCACTGCCATGCACCGGCGGCAGAGCTATCCCCTGGTGCAGGAGTATGTGCCAGGGGCGGGGTTCGGGGTGTCCGCCGTCTTTGACCACCGTCACCAACCAGTGGCGTTATTTCAGCACAAACGCCTGCGGGAATACCCCGTTACCGGCGGCCCCAGTTGCTTCTGCGAGAGTGTGCACATTCCCCGGCTTACCGAACTGGCGATGAAGCTATTAAAAGAACTGAACTGGGTAGGGGTAGCCATGGTGGAATTCAAACAGGATGCCGCCGGTGACTTCCGCCTGATGGAGATTAACCCCCGTTTCTGGGGGAGCATTCCCCTGGCCCTGGCCGCCGGTGTGCCCATACCCCTGTTGCTTTATCAGGTGGCGGTAGGGGAGAATATCACCCCCGTCACCACCTATCGAACTGGGGTGCGATTGCGCTATCTTTTCCAGGATCTGCTGTCCGTTCCCGGTTACCTCAAGCGCCGGGAAGACAAGATGACCTTTCTCTTCGGTTTTTCCCTCAACCTCCTGGACCCGCGGGTTAAAGACGGCGTGTTCGCCATGGATGATCCCAGACCTGGCCTGGTTTACGCCCTGCGTTCGGTGGACAAGGTGTTAAGACGGCAAAAAGGGGAAGATTAACCTTGCGTTTTGACTTGCACATCCATTCCTGCCACTCCTACGACTCCGCCACCAAGCCCCGGACCATCCTCCGGGTGGCCCGGCAAAGGGGCCTTGCCGGAATTGCCGTGTGTGACCACGGCACAGTGGCGGGGGGTCTGGCGGTGGCAGCGGCCAATGATGACCCCACCTTCCTGGTCATCCCCGGGGCGGAATACGCCACCGACATTGGCCATGTGGTGGGATACTTTCTGACCGCTGAACCGGAGTTGCACAGCCTTGCCCAAAACGATAAAGGACTGTTGCCCTGGCAACCGGTGGTACAGGCCATCAAGAAGCAGGGAGGGTTGGTATTCCTGGCCCACCCCTTCAAGTCTCCCAGGCAGATCCCGTCTGAGGCCTGGGCCGCCCTGGACGGGGTGGAGGCCTATAACTCGCGAGCGATGATCGGGAAAAACCCACGGGCCAATACCAATGCCCTGGAAGCTGCCGCCCGCTATGGGTTGGCGGTCTCAGCGGGCAGTGATGCCCACTGGCCCTGGGAAATCGGCCTGGCCTACTGGGAGTGGGCGGAAGCCCCTTCCTCCCCCACCCTGGCAGACCTGCGCACGGCCCTGGCCACCGGAGCGGGCCGGGCCTGTGGGAAGGGTAGCCCGGCATGTAATGAACCCCTCAGCCAGATCATCAAGGCGGTGAAGGGCCGGCAATATGGCCGGCTGCCCAGGGTGACAGCCAAACTGGTGCTGGCCGGTGCGCAGGATTTGGGCTCTTTCTTTAGGGGTAATAAAATGGAGGGCTGATCAGCCCTCCCAATCATTACTCAATGCTGCCGGCCCGGGACAGGGGGTAAAACCGGAAAAAGGCCCGCCCGATGACCCTTTCCTTGGGCAAAAATCCCCAGAAACGGGCCATCAGGGTGGGGGTCATGGACTCACTGGGTATCCACCGGGCTTCTGCTGCATATACCCGCACCCCGAGGCTGAAGGCGGCGGATAGTAAGATAACCCATACCCACTCCACGATGGTATTCCTGGTGGACATACTTTCACCCCCATCGATAGCAAAGACTATTTTACGCCTGGCGGCTGGGGATGTAAAGGAGGGGAAACAGGATGAAAGTTTTTCAACTGGCGCGGAAGATCAACCGCTATCTCAAACAACGACAGAAACAATCCCTGTCCCGGTATTTAAGCCCGGTGCGGCGGATCGAGCGGGTGGCGCCAGTACCGGGTCAGCGGGTGGTGGCCATGACCTTTGACGACGGTCCCAGTGCGGCGCCGCTGGCCCCGGGGGGCGGAAGCGGCCTGACGGTTATCCTCCTGGATATCCTGGCCCAGTACCAGGCTTTTGGCACCTTCGACGTGGTAGGCACTACCGCCCATAACTACCCTGACCGGGAAGGGAAGCTGCACACCGCCCAGTGGAGTGGCATCAGCCATGACCATTACCCGGCCTTTAGTATGGATCACCTGGGGGGGGTGGTTAACCAGCCGGAACTGGTCAGGCGGATGGTGGCAGAGGGCCACGAACTGGCCAACCATACCTATAGTCACGTGGCCTTTGGCCCCACCCGGTGGGTATATGGCTCCCGCAGTTACTTGCCGGACTTGGCGGCGGTGGTGGAGGATCTGCGTAAGCTCCATGACCTGGTGCTGGAGCAATTTGGCTATGCCATGCGCCTTTCCCGGCCACCCCACTACATCGATCCCACCAAGGACGGTAAAAGTGCCTATGATGCCTACCGGGTGATGGGCTACCAGTACCTGGCAGCCAGTTTTGACGGGGGCGGTTGGATGCCCACCACCGGGGATTACCGGCGGGATGTGGATAAAATGGTGGAGCCCCTGGCCGCCGCCCTGAAAGCAGAACCGGAAAGCTTAAACGGCCAGATTATCTTCCAAAAGGACGGTTATAACATGTCCAAGGAGACGCCGGTGGCGGATGCCTTGCCGCGCCAATTGGCCCTCCTGCAGCGGTATGGTTACCGGGTGATCACCGTTTCTCAGTTGCTGGACCTCTCGCCCTTTACCGACCTGCCGGGGGACCATCCTGTTTTTGGGGCCGCCCGTGCCCTGGCCAACCGGGGCCATGTGGTCGGCTACCAGGACAACACCTTTCAGCCAGACCGGGTACTGACACGGGGAGAGTTGGCGGTGATGATCAGCCCGCCTGGTGATGGGGTGCATGCTGAACTGGCAAGTAACGGTGGAGCATCAAAGCCGGCTTTTCGTGATGTGCCGTCCAGCCATCCCTACTACCGGGAAGTAGCCCTGGCCCACCAGCGCGGTTGGATAAAGGGGGAAGGTCATCTTTTTCAACCGGATAGGCCGGTAACCGGGGAGCAATTGACCGAGGTGATCAGGGCCATGGGTAGGACACCCGCCGGCATGGCCGGGGCGAAGGCCCTGGGTGGAGATTCCCCTTGGACAGGCCCCATTACAAGGGGCCAGGCCGCCCTGGTGCTGGCAGAGAGCCTGGGTGGTTAACTAGATTAAGGCCTTTTTGCGGCATTCCAAAATCCGCTGTAAATCAAAGTATTTCGATGACCTATTTCCAGCTCACCGGACCATTGTTTAGTGTACAACCCATCCCTGCTTACGCCCCCGCTGGCCGTTAACCCCCAAAACTTACTGGCAGGAACATCGGCTTGATAAGTGAATCTTATCTACAGTTTTTTGCAAGTTTTTCTCTAGCCGTGCTGTATTACTAGTAGAAGACGGAAAGAGGGGAAAGACGTGGACATCCTGGGGGATGAGGTGCTGGTCCGGTTAACCCTGGAAGGTGACCGCACAGCCTTTTCTGAGCTGGTCCGCCGGTACCAAAAACAGATCTACAGCCTGGCTTACCGTATGACTAACCACCCTGAGGAAGCCCTGGATCTTTCCCAGGAAATCTTTTTGCGGTTGTACCAGGTGTTGCCCAAGTATGATGAAGCAAGGCCCTTTTTTCCGTGGATGTACAAGGTGGCGAGCAATGTCTGCTACAGCGCCCTGCGCAAGAAACCGCAGGAGTCGGTGCCGCTGGAAAAGGTTATCGATTTCACCCCGCTGATACCCCAGCTGGAAAGCCAGCCGGAAGATTTCGCCGAGGTGCGGGAAGTACAGCAAATGGTGCAACAGGCACTTGCCGAACTGCCGGATAAGTACAAAATTCCGCTCATCCTCCGCTTCCTGGAGGACATGACATACCAACAGATTGGCGAGATCCTGGAACTGCCGGTATCCACCATCGAGACCAGGCTGTACCGGGGCAAGGCCTTACTGCAAAAAAGACTGGCGCTGGTAATGGAAAGGGGGGGTCGCCGTGAGATGTCTAGACGTTAGACAAAGTATATATACATACCTGGACGGGCAGCTTGCGGCTCCCCTGGAGCGTTCCCTGCACCAGCACCTGGCCGGTTGCCCATGTTGCCAGGAGGACCTGGGCCGGGCCCGCAAGTTGAACCGCCTGCTGGAATCTTCCATTACCCAGATCAACCCACCCGTGGATATTTCCCAGTTGGTGATGCAGCGGTTGGAACTGGCGGCCACCGCCCCGGCGGTGACCTGTGCCGCCCAAAAGGAGGCTGTTCAACTGGCAGTTTGGCGTCGCCTGGCCCGGTGGGCCATCAGACCGGAAAACAGAACGGTGATGGTGGCAGGTTATCTGGTATTCTTCCTGGCTGTGGGGGCTCTGTTCATGGACGGCGACCGCCGGGCCATGAAACCCGGTATCACCGGCGACCGGACATATACGTTAGGGAACATTCCCAAGTCTGAATTGCCCATCGCCCCTAGCGGAACAGGAGATATCGCCGTTGTTGACAACACGCCGGTAGTTATTGTACAGGCAGGGGAACCCGGTACCAAAACCGCAAGCCAGCCCGACCCGTCAGTGGGCGGGACTGTAGAAGGGCCAGTTTCTAGCGGCGGAGAACCCAAACCGGGAAACACCGAAGTTGTGGCTGGTACTCCAACGCCGGCTCCTGTTAATGGCACTCCGGCACCGCCGGTTATAACCCCGCCGGCACCCAAGAACTCTTTGCCGGAACCGGGGGGACCCTTTGTGGCGGCTGATCCCGGCAGTGTGCAAACGGTGGATCTGATCATTACGGTATCCCTGCTCATGGAAACCCGGGTGCCCAGTTCCCGGCCGGTGTGGTCCGCCGACAACCGTGAGATCTGGTACCTGGCCCAAAAAGAACCGGGCCTGTACGCCCCCCATCGAATTTCACTCGATGGCCGGCAAAACGAGCCCCTCAACGGATGGGGCCCAGGTTTCAGCCTTGCCTACGGCGGCGGGGTATGGTCACCCAAGCGGGATTACCTGGCCTATGTCACCGATACCGACGGTTACCTGGACATACGGTTGGCCCGCCCCGATGGTACCAGTATCGGCTTGACAGGACCCATTCAGGCGGATGCCGCCAAGGCCCGGCGGGCGGAAATGTCCAATGACGGTTGGGCCTACTGGCCGGTGTGGTCCGTCAACAATGAAATTGCCTATCTGACCACCCGTTTCGACAGTGTGGATATTATGGTAGCCGGTATTGACGGGGTATCCCGGGTGGTGACCCAAGGGCCGGCAACTGATACCAATCCGGTCTGGTCGCCCGATGGAAAACGCATCGCCTTCTACCGTTCCCAGCGGGATGCCAGCGGCAAGCGCTCCGATCGAATCTTTACCGTCAAGGGGGATGGCACCGACCTGCTCCCTGTTACCCCGGTCTCCATGGGTGCCGACTCCATGGTGCCCGCCTGGTCGCCAGACGGCAAGAAGCTGGCCATTAACGCCGGGTTTATGGAGCCCCAGGCCGGCGCCCGTCAGCGGGGCCTGTGGGTGGTCAATGCCGACGGCAGCAGCTTGCAGCAGCTAACCACCTTTGGCGGTGGCCGGCTGGTCAGTTGGTCCCCCGATGGCAAGAAAATTGCTTTCAATGACTCGGCGGGAGTGCTATATGTGGTGCTGCTGCACGAACAGCCCAGTAAAAACCGTGTGCTGCAGGTGCCCCTGACCGGCGGGGATCCCGGGATGGGTGGACTGACCTGGTCCGCGGACTCTCAGCAGATAATCTTCGACTGGGCTGGGCAGGGTAACCCCACCCGCAGCTTGTGGGTGGCTAACCTGCCGCGACTGGG
>DDKM01000072.1:0-12964 GCA_002339345.1 Firmicutes bacterium UBA2598
GCGAATGCCGAGAGCCTATTAAAAATAAGGTCAACACTGCGGGCAGCCAGATCCCTGGCCACGGAGATTCCCCACCGTTCCAGTTGAGCACGCAAGGTGGCGGTATGGGCGCTCTGCACCTCCAGGTTGAACCAGGTGCCCAGGAGCAACACAAGCATCACGGCAATCCCGAGGATTTTGCCCCTGATACCAACCAGGTTGTAAATGTTCCGCAATAAGTTGCGCACCGGCCGCCGCTCCATATACTCCCCCCCAGACGCCGCATTACATTCATTTTAACATTCCCGTTGCCGGTGGAGGAAGAAAAAATAAGCCCGTGAGGGGCGTTGGAAAATGGCGGATGAGCAGGGTTAGCTCAATCACCCGCATTTAGCTCTTCCTGAATCCAGCGCTTAATTTCCTCCTTTCGAGGCACACGGCCTGCAGCTTTCAGTTTCCCGTTAACTATAAAGCCAGGCGTGGTGAAAACACCATAGTCAGTGATTTGATTGATTTCCGTGATTTTGTCCACCTTCACAGAGATGCCCAGCTCTGGTAGGACGCCACAGGTCAACTCCTCCAACTTATGGCAGTTATGACATCCCGGGCCAAGGACCTTTATTTCCAAAGCGATCTCCCCCTCCAGATACTAACAGATTTGTTTTCGTTCAGAATAGCGAACACAAATTGACCTGGAAGCAAGCCAGCATTACTCTCCGGGCGGCCCATAAGCAGTCCTGCAACCAGCACTCCCCAAAACAGCAATGGCAAAATTTGTTTGGCGAAGGTCCAGGTGGATGCCCCCACGCCAGAATTTCCTCCCTACTAAACCATTTCCAAGTCAACAGTGCCGTTAAGGCGATCAGAATCACGAGGGCATAGGAGTGCCAAAGCCTGGAAGGCTGGTCAGGGTTGTTCCAGGAAGCAGTTCTCAACAACCATTTTTTGCTTAGACAATAAAAAACCTCCCGACAGCGGGAGGGTGAAGTACAGGTTTCATCTATGATCCCAAGTGTCATGAATCTGGTTAACGTGTCTTTAGACTTGCCATGGCGTCATGTATCTTAGCGGCCAGCACCTGATCCAGCATATCTATAATGAATGGAAGACACTTCAGGGTGTTTTACCCGGTAGATGACCCACAAGCCGTCCTTATAGAAGGAAACTACGTCTTGATTTCGCAATACAGCCAGGTGTTGGGATATGTTTGACTGCTCCAGTTCCAGATCTGTGATGAACTCGCAAACACAACGTTCGCCGTGGTGAAGCTGTTTCAAAATGCGTAAGCGAGTCGGATGAGCAAGGGCTTTCAGAAAATCCGATTTCATTTGGTAAAGCCGGGTCATTCACGGGGAATCCCCCCTTTACATAGTACCCCGATCATGGTGATTAGTGTTCCTGGCTCACCATTTTATTAATTATGGCGTCCGCCATCTCGCTGGTCCCAGCGGTACCACCCAGGTCGTAGGTGAGGCTGGTGCCCTCCTCCAGCACCGCCACAACCGCCCGGTGGATGCGGGCCGCCGCCTCCGTCTCACCCAGGTGTTCAAGCATCATCACACCGGACAGCAGGATGGCCAGCGGGTTTACCTTGTTCTGACCGGCATACTTGGGGGCACTGCCGTGCACCGGTTCAAAAACCGCCCCGTTTTCTCCGATGTTGGCACCCGGGGCCACCCCCAGGCCGCCCACCAGGCCTGCACAGAGGTCGGATATAATGTCCCCGTACAGGTTTGGCATCACCAGTACGTCATAGAGTTCCGGTTTTTGGACCAACTGCATGCACATATTGTCCACTATCCGGTCCTCAAACTCGATATCCGGGTAGCCGGCAGCCACCTGGCGGGCACACTCCAAAAACAGCCCATCGGACAGTTTCATGATGTTGGCTTTATGTACAGCCGTAACTTTCCGCCTTTTTTCCCGCCTGGCATATTCAAAGGCGTAACGAGCAATGCGCTCGGAAGCTTCGCGGGTGATGATCTTGATGGATTCCGCCGCATCCCGGCCAACCATATGTTCCACTCCAGCATAGAGGTCCTCGGTGTTTTCCCTCACCACCACCAAATCCACGTTCTGATAACGGGTAGGTATATTGGGAAGGGTACGGGCAGGCCGCACATTGGCATACAGGTTCAGTTCCTTGCGTAAAGTAACATTGACACTACGAAAACCGGTGCCAACGGGAGTGGTCAGGGGACCCTTGAGGGCAATCCCGTTCTTCCTGATGGATTGTAGCACATGCTGGGGAAGTGGTGTGCCGTACTGCTGGATCACCCCTTCACCCGCATCCACCACATCCCAGTTGATGGAGACACCACTGGCATCGATTACCCGCCGGGCAGCTTCTGCAATTTCCGGTCCAATCCCGTCACCCGGGATCAAGGTGATGTTATATGTCATCGTTGAGATTCCTCCACTATCTCCAAAAATTATTTCCGGGTATGTGTCGATCATGTGGACAAGGGTTTGCCCCTGGAGCCGTCGCCCTACCTCCGGCCGAGGTATTCCTCGTAAATATAAACCACTTCCTTGTCAAAGAGCGATCTCTTCAGTTCAACGGCTGCCGCCCTCACCCGGGCCAGAATTTCCTCCGCATCATTTTGCGACAGGTTGATACCGTATTCAGCAAACTTGGCCTTGATGGCGGCGGTGCCGGAATGCTTGCCGATAACAATCTGGCGCTCCAGACCCACCTCCTCCGGTTTGAAAACCTCGTAGGTAAGGGGATTTTTCAGGGCTCCATCGGCATGGATACCAGACTCGTGGGCAAACATATTGCTCCCCACAATGGCCTTGGACACGTGCAGGTGCCGGCCGGCTGCCCTGGCCACATATTCGGCCAGCTCGCGGAAACGCTCGGTCTTGAATTCCAGATCGGTATCCATCAGGTATTTCAGAGCCATCACCACTTCCTCCAAGGCGGCGTTACCAGCCCGCTCACCCAGGCCGATTACCGTTACGCCCGCGTGGGTGGCACCGGCCCGGATACCGGCAAAGGTATTAGCTGTAGCCATACCGAAGTCATTGTGCATGTGCATTTCCACATCAATGCCCACAGTATCAATAATGTACTTGATCCGCTCATAGGTGGTGAAGGGGTCCAAAGTGCCCACAGTGTCACAGTAACGCAGGCGGTTGGCACCAGCATTCTTGGCTTCGGTGGCGAAGCGGATGAGGAAATCCATATCACTACGTGAGGCATCCTCCGCGTTAACGGACACATAGAGATTGTGCTTTTTGGCGAACTCGCACGCTTTCACCATGTCGGACAGCACCCGCTCCCGGGTGCTCATCAGTTTATGTTCAATATGAATGTCCGAAGTGGATATGGAGATGGCCACTGCATCAACACCGCAATCAATAGAATGCTGGACATCGGATACCACCGCCCGGTTCCATCCCATAATGCTTGCACGCAGGCCGGAATCCACAATCTCTTTGATGACCTGTTTTTCATCCCCGCCCATGACCGGCACACCTGCTTCAATTTGGTGGACGCCCACTTCGTCCAGCATTTTGGCTATGCGCAATTTTTCCTTGTTGGCAAACACCACTCCCGCCGTTTGCTCGCCATCCCTAAGGGTTGTGTCTACGATGACGATGTGCCTTGTCATTGTTTTATCCGCTCCTTCACCCAACCATAATGATGTAATTATAACCACAGCCAAGACAAAAATCTTCCGCTTAATATGCCTGATAATAGCCATTTTTGGCCATTATTTCAATCCATGCCATTCATGCTTCCTGTGCCATTTACTATCTCATTATTTTGGTAGATATATATCATTTTGAGATATTATTCCGGCATTGGACAATAGTCCGGGAAATGGCAAGGAGCGCCGGCGGCGCTCCCATTGTACCAACAAGTACAGGTTCTGGTTTTACAGGTAGTGGATGATCCAGGTTCACATAATGGCTAGTTGCTACCCAGCCTTTCCTTCAACAGCTTGTTCACCAACCCTGGGTTGGCTTTACCCTTGGTTTCCTTCATCACCTGGCCCACCAAAAAGCCCAGGGCCCGTTCCTTGCCCGCCCTGAAGTCCTCCACCACACCCGGGTTGCCGGCCAGCACCCTGTCAACCACCGCTGCCAGTTCCCCCTCATCGGAAATCTGCACCAACCCCTGTTCCCGTACAATGGTACCGGGGTCCTTTCCGGTGGAGAACATTTCCTCAAAAATAACCTTGGCCATCTTGCCGCTGATGGTACCCTGATCCATCAGTCTAAGGAGTTCTGCCAGACCGGCGGGCTTGATCAGGGAACGGGTAATGTCCAGGTTGCCGGCATTTAACAGGCGCAGCAGCTCCCCCATCACCCAGTTGCTGACGGTTTTGGCATCGGGGTGGAGGGCCACCGTCCGGTCAAAGAAATCGGCCAGGTCACGGGAACTGGTGATTACCCCGGCATCGTAAGGCGGAAGGCCGTAGTCCCTGATCAGGCGTTCCTTGCGGGCATCGGGCAGTTCCGGCAAGCTTCGCCTGATTTCCTCCACCCATTCCCTTTCGATAACCAGGGGTACCAAATCCGGTTCCGGGAAGTAACGGTAATCGTGGGCCTGTTCCTTGCTGCGCATGGAGACGGTAATCCCTTTGGCTTCATCCCAGGAACGGGTTTCCTGGACGATCCGGCCACCGGATTCCAGCACTTCCCTTTGCCGCTGGATCTCATATTCCAGGGCTCGCTGCAGGGCACGGAAGGAGTTCATATTTTTGATTTCCGTCTTGGTGCCAAACTTGTCCGACCCGACCGGGCGGATGGAGACATTGGCGTCACAACGCAAGGACCCTTCCTCCATCTTGCAGTCGGAAACATCGGTATATTGCAAAATGGCCTTCAGTTTTTCCAGGTAGGCCCGGGCCTCCTCCGGGGTCCGGAGGTCCGGTTCGGAGACGATTTCCAGCAAGGGTACGCCGGTACGGTTGTAATCCACCAGGGAGTATGGCGAACGGGAAATACTCTCCCCGCTATGCAACAACTTACCGGCATCCTCCTCCATATGCACCCGGGTAATCCCTATGGACTTGGTCTCACCGTTCACCTCTATAGGCAAGTAACCTCCCGCGGCAATAGGCAGATCATACTGGGAGATCTGGTAATTTTTGGGCAGATCGGGGTAATAGTAATTTTTCCGGTCAAACTTGCTGAAGGCGGCAATTTTACAGTTCAGTGCCAGGCCGATCTTGATGGCAAACTCCACCACCCGCTTGTTCAGGACCGGCAGCACGCCTGGCAGTCCAAGACAGATGGGGCAGACATGGGTGTTGGGCTCCCCCCCGAAGGCGGTGGTGCAGCCGCAGAACACCTTGGAATTGGTTTTTAATTCGGTATGTACCTCAAGGCCGATAACTGCTTCGTATTCCATTTTACTGCTGCACCTCCAGGCTGGGCCGGCGCCGGTGCCAGGGAGTGGCCTGTTCATAGGCATAGGCGGCCCGCAAAATGGTTTCCTCCCCGAAGGGTTTGCCCATGAGTTGCAACCCCACCGGCAGCCCCTGGCTGAAACCGCAGGGGATGGATATGGCCGGGATACCCGCCATGTTCACCGGAATGGTGCACAAATCGGACAGATACATGGCCAGGGGATTATCCGCCCGCTCGCCAAACTTGAAGGATACCGTGGGAGAAGTGGGTGAAGCCAGCAGGTCAAACTTCTTAAAGGCCTGATCAAAATCACCCCTGATCAGGGTCCTGACCTTTAGCGCTTTCAAGTAATAGGCATCGTAGTAACCTGAACTGAGGGCATAGGTGCCCAGCATAATCCGGCGTTTAACCTCCTGGCCAAAACCCTCGCTTCTGGTTTTCATGTACATGCTGACCACATCGGTAGCACCCTCGACGCGGAACCCATACCCCACGCCATCATAACGGGCCAGGTTGGAGCTGGCCTCCGCCGGTGCCACTATGTAGTAAGCAGGAAGGGCATATTCGGTATGGGGTAGGGATACCTCATCCACCACCGCCCCCAGTTCCTCCATTAGGCCAATGGCCTCCCGCACCACCCGTTCCACATCGGGATCCAAGCCCTGGCCAAAGTATTCCCGCGGGATGCCGATACGCAGACCCTTGATGTCCGGTACCAGGCATTCCCGGTAGTCCGGGGGCTGATAACCGGCAGAGGTGGAATCCATGGGATCATGCCCGGCGATGGCATTCAGCACCAGGGCACAGTCGGTGACATCCCTGGTCACCGGGCCTATTTGATCCAGGGAAGAGGCGAAGGCCACCAACCCGTATCGGGATACCAGACCGTAGGTGGGCTTTAAACCAACCACACCGCAAAAGGAAGCGGGCTGCCGGATGGAACCGCCAGTATCTGAACCCAATGCAAAAACAGCCTGCCCGGCGGCCACCGCCGCTACCGCCCCCCCGCTGGACCCTCCCGGTACCCTTTCCAAATCCCAGGGGTTTTTGGTATTGAAAAAACGGGAGTTTTCAGTGGAAGAACCCATGGCAAACTCGTCCATGTTCAACTTTCCAATAAGCCCGGAACCCTGTTCCGCCAGCCGGACCACTACAGTGGCGTCATAGGGCGGAATGAAGTTTTCCAGCATCCTGGAAGAACAGGTAGTACGCACCCCCTTGGTGCACATGTTGTCCTTCAAGGCCATGGGTATGCCTGCCAGGGGAGTGATGCGCTCCCCCCGGGCGATGGCCTCGTCCGCCCTGCTGGCGGCTGCCCTGGTCAACTCCGGGGTGGTGGTGACAAAGGACCGTACCACAGGCTCTACCGCCTCCAGACGGGCCAGTACTGCTTCGGCGACCTCAGCGGCGCTTACCTCCCTGGCCACCAACAGCTTGTGAATGGCATGGGCTGTCATGTAATGCAAATCCAAGGGCCAAACCTCCCTTTACCATAGCTCAAGAATACCGCGTAATCCGGGATATGTTGTTTTTATACAATGCGGGGCACCTTATACATACCGTCCTGGGCCTGGGGTGCGTTATGCAGCGCCAGCTCCCTGGGCAGCCCCGGACGGGCGGCATCCTCCCGGAACACGTTTTGCATGGGCAGCACATGGGCCGTGGGTTCCACCCCGGCGGTGTCCAGTGCATTCATCTTTTCCATATAACCCAGGATGTTGTTTAACTGCTGGGTATACCTTTCCTTTTCCTCCTCCGTCAACTCCAGGCGGGCCAGGAGGGCCACATGTTCCACATCCGCCTTGCTAATGGTCACCAATGCCACACCTTCCTCTCAATTCCGGCTAAAACCTACATTTTCCATTATACCATCAGGGGTTGTCCGGGTCAAAACCGCCAGTGATGATCAAGCCGCCAATGGTCAGGTTATAAAGACTGTGGGCAACAATCACAGCAACCAGCGATCCCGTCACAGCATAAAGATATCCCAACCCCACGCCGAGAACCAGCACCACCATCCCGTATCCCCACAATTCCCTGCGCACTCCCACATGGAGGAGAGTAAACAGCAACGCCGCCCAGCCTATACCCAGGATGGACTGCAGTGTTGCACGGAAAAACACTTCTTCACCAATTGCCGAAAATACCGAAACCACCGCCAGGGTAGGCCAGGACATCCCCCGAAAGATAGGTATCACACTTCTGCCGGTGGAATTGGCAAAGGCCGGCCATAGACGGTAAAGCAACCATACTGCCATGGCACCCACCGCCGCCAAGGCCGCCCCAGTCAGGACCGGCGGCCACCGCAGGGGAAATGTCCCGGTCCAAGGAACCGGGAGTTTAAAGGTCTGCCAGGTAAACCAGGCGAGGATCACCAGTACCGTTTGGGTGATTACCGTCCCTACCAGGAGGATCCGGTCGGGAACCGTCCCCCGGCCCCTCCCCAATGAAGGAGAACCACTTTCCCTTGTCAAAACAAGCACTCCTTTCCTGCACTACCCAAATTCTACGACAGGACAGCCACGCAGGCAACCCCAACCTGCAGTAATAATCTGCAGTAATAAATAGAAAGAGCCACCCTTACAGGTGGCCCAGACCGCGCTTAACCCCTTAGTACCCGTAGGCATCAGACCTTCCGACGGATCATCATCTGGCGAATTCGTTCGTACATACTCCCTAAAATGGCAATGGCCGCAAGCCATTTGAGACCCCTTTTGGCCATATCCAACACCAGCCACACCCCCCGCAAATTTATCCGGCCAATACTATTTTTTCATCGGGTGCCGGGGGATATGCACATGGTTATATATGGACGGCACCTTTGGCCCTAAAATGCTTGGCCCAGGGTGATAATGGTACCGGCTTGATGCTACTCAGCCACCAGTCTGCCATAGCGGCCGCCGCCACCGTCCAGAATGGATACCAACCCATGGCGGGCATTGCAAATTAGGGTAGCCGCCCGTTCTCCCACCACTTCAGCCAAATCTGCCGGTGTTGCTTCGTGCATGGCAGCCAGTTCACTGCCAAAGGCAGCCACCAGACGCTGAATGGCCCTTTTACCGATGCCCGGCACAAACTCCAGGGGAATCTGGTAGTGGTAAGGCGGCCGGCTGGGAATCTCCGCCACAGCAGATGACTGCTGTCCCGTCTCCGGGCGTTCGGCAATTTCTGCCAGGCGATCCGCTACGCCAAAGGTGATATCCGTTCCACCGCAACGGGTACAGGCATACACCGGCGGTGAGGTTTCCGCCGGGGCCTCACAGGCATGGCAATATGTACGATGGTATTTACCCAGGCGGGGACTAAGACCGTAATTGGCCACCACCGCAGCCCTACTGGCAGTTCCGGTAAAAACACTACAGATACCCTGAAAGGACAGTTCCGGCAGCAGCATAAGGTTGTACTCCCGGCCAAGTTTGGCCAGGGAGTGGGCATCGGAATTGCTGAAAAAGATCCGGGAATCCAATTCCGGCAGGCGGGCCGCCATAGCCGTGTCGGCACTCAGACCCAGTTCCACCGCCGGAATTTCCGCCGCTATCTCCACAGGCAAAAGCCTGTCCAGGCGGTCGGTGCAACACCCCAGGACCCCCTTGTGGGGGGTGAAGGCATGGGCGGGTACCAGAACACCACCGCGCTGGGCCACCTCCCCGGCCAGGACCACCCCGGACCAGCGGGAACGCTGTGTACTCAGCCAGTTATTGGATACACTGGCCTGGTGCGCACAGGCAAAATCATTCAGCGCGTCCAGGCTGGGAAAATAGGCCACCCAGTGGGCCGCACCGGTCGGGCAATGGCCTTCCCATTCCCTGGCCACCACGCGTTCGGTGGTTTCCACCTCGGCCCCGGGTATTAAAACCAGCCCGCCGGGAGCAGCCAGACCGCCGCCGGGCAACTCGGTCAGTTCCCCAGCCGCTACCATCTGCCGCAGTTCCGCCCTCGCCCCGGTTGCCACGGCATCCACTACCCCGATGCAATCCAAACCTTTACGCAGGGGATGGCCCGGTGTCTCCTGGGCGATGATGCTGGACAGGGTCAGTTCCCGGGAAGCGGTAATTTTAACCGGCCTGTCCATGGCCCGGCCCAGGTGGACATGGAGATCCACACGATATGTTCGCAAAACGTCTTCCTCCTGCATTTACGTTAGCTACCGCCCATCATCCAGCTTGTGGGCGGCCAGCTTTTTCTGGTAGTAATGGGTGGCATAAACGGCACCCAGGGGGTTGTGGGCCAGCACCCGGTCCTTGACCGCCATCACAGTCACCGGTGCCTCCGAATACTTGATAAACAGGGTATCATGGCCGACGCACAATCCTACCATTACATTCAGTTCTGTCCCGGCCTTGTTTAAAAGCATGGCCTGGGCCACCGGATTGCACATGGGCTCGAACTCACCGGGCCGCACCTTTTCATCGTTGGTTACCCCCAATTCTTCCTTGGGCACCGCCCCCGTCTTACAGTTTGCGGATACCACCGTAAGGCCCGCGGCCTCCCACACCTGTTTCAACACCCTAGCTTCCTGCCGTAAACCCACACAAAAGGCCATGCCGATTTTACAAAAACCGGTGCGGCGACAAAACTCCACGATTTCCACAACCCTGGGCCATACCCCATAACCCGCCGCCTCGGTGCGGGCGGCGGCAGCGGCAATACGGTTGTCTTCCGGTTGATCATACATCCGCCGGGCCGCCTCAAAAACTTCTTTTTCTGCTGGAATAGGGCAATTATCCGGTACCCGGTCCATATTGCCCACCCGACAGGCGTACGAAGGACACTCTGCACATTTCATCTTCTGTTTTCTCCCCCACTTGACTATCCCTTTCCACCGTCTGGACGGTTTGCCCGGTATCCGCGGCCTCTACCCGGCCGGTTACTCCCCGTCCAGCATGGCTAAAAACTCTTCCTCGGTTAACACCGGCACTCCCAGATCTCTGGCCTTGTCATATTTTGACCCGGGGTCTTTTCCCACCACCAGGAAATCGGTCTTTTTGCTCACACTGCCCGATACCTCCCCACCCATGGCCTCTATGCGGGCCTGGGCCTCCCCCCTGGACAAAGATGCCAGGGTACCGGTCAGCACGAATTTCTTACCCGCCAGCGGCCGCTTGGCTTCCTCCGGTACCATAGCCTTTTGTTCCATGTTCACCCCGGCTTTCTTTAACTTCTCAATCACCTCCCGGTTATGGGGTTCTGCCATAAACTGGCAAATACTTTCCGCTATCTTGGGTCCGATTTCCGGCACGGCGGTAAGTTCCTGTACCGTTGCCCCAGCCAGGCGCTCCATCTTACCAAAATGGTTGGCCAGCACCCGGGCTGCCCTGGCCCCCACATGGCGGATGCCCAACCCGAACAGCAACTGGGCAAGACTGTTGGTTTTGCTGGCCTGGATGGCCTTTAAAAGATTGGTGGCCAGCTGGTCCCCCATGCGCTCCAGGGTGACCAGGCGGGATTGTTCCAGAAAATACAGGTCGGCGGCATCTTTGATTAGCCCGGCCTCAACCAGCTGGTTGACGATGGCCGGGCCAATACCCTCGATATTCATGGCATCCCGGGATGCAAAATGGATGATGGCCTCCTTGATCTGGGCCGGGCACACCAACCCGCCGGTGCAACGATGGGCCACCTCACCTGATGCACGAACCACCCTGGATCCGCACTCCGGGCAGGTATCCGGCATGATAAAGGGCCGTTCCCGGCCGGTACGCTTTTCTTTGATCACCCGTACCACCTCGGGGATAATCTCTCCCGCCTTCTGTACCACCACCGTATCCCCAATGCGGATATCCCGCTCCCTGATCAAGTCCTCATTGTGTAATGTAGCACGGCTGACAGTGGTACCGGCTAACCGTACAGGCTGCAGTACCGCATTGGGGGTGAGCACCCCGGTACGGCCAACCCGGACAAAAATATCCGTCAACACCGTTTCCGCCTGTTCGGCGGCAAATTTATAGGCCACCGCCCAGCGGGGAGACTTGCTCCTGGCTCCCAGCTCACGTTGCAAGGAAAGGCTATTCACCTTCACCACCAGACCGTCAATCTCGTAAGGCAGTTCATGGCGCCTTATCTCCCATTCCTGGCAAAGGGCTACCACCTCACGGATATCCCTGCAAAGATGGCACCTGGGGTCCGTGGGAAAACCCAACCCGGCCAGGTAGGCCAGGTTTTCTGTATGGCTGTTAAAAACAACTCCCTCTGCCACGAGGAGTTCATAGACAATCACCGCCAGGGGGCGGGATGCCGTAACCCCCGGATCCAACTGGCGCAGGGATCCGGCCGCCGCGTTTCTTGGGTTGGCAAAGGGGGGTTCGCCCTCCCGTTCCCGCCCTTTGTTCAGTTGGGCAAAGGCCTCCTTGGGCAGGTAGGCCTCCCCCCGCACCACCAGCCTGGACGGTACTGGAGCCTCCTGGCTGGGGGTCAGCCGCAGGGGAACGGTGCGCACCGTACGCAGGTTGGCGGTAATATCCTCACCCACCTCCCCGTCTCCCCGGGTAGCCCCGGTGGTAAAGAGACCATCCAAATAGGTGAGGGCCACCGTCAGGCCATCTATCTTCGGTTCCACCACATATTCCACCGGGCCACCCGCAACAGCCCGAACCCGGCGGTCAAAATCCAGCAGGTCTCCCTCGCCGAAGGCATTATCCAAGCTTAGAAGGGGCTGGGGATGCCTTACCACGGCAAAGGCGGACAAGGGCTGCCCACCCACCCGCTGGCTGGGCGAATCGGGGGTGACCAGATCGGGATAGCGGGTCTCCAGTGACACCAGTTCCGCCATCAGGGCGTCAAACTGGTGATCGCTGATGACCGGCTGGTCCAGAACAAAATAGCGATAATTATGGTCGGCAATCTCGGAACGTAACTGGCACAGGCGTTTCCGCGCTTCTTCCTTACTCACATCGGTTCCCTCCGGGGTGAAAGGGTACGACCCCTTATTATTCATTATTCACCACTAGTTTCGCCAATTTACCGGGCTTTCCTGCAGCAAGGCGGGAATTGATGCCGGATATCCCCTTGGGTTATGATTTGTTTGAGGTGGGATTGAATCAAAGCACTTGCCGGAACCAGGGATGGCGAAGGCGGAAACGGCGCGGGTGCTGAAAACCGGCGGAACGAGGGCGGAACGATAGTGATTACTGACATGGAACACCCTCACCTTGATTTGCAGCAGGAGATGGCGGACCTATGGCCGGGGTTTGCAAGGGAGCACCTCCGGCATTGGCTGCTGGATGCCGGCCTGTCCCAGGTTGTGGTGGAAGACTTGGAATGCACGTGTTGTGCGGGAAGGATGCAGGAGGAGGCCATGGGGAACAGAGAGGACCAGGAGATCCGGATGAACATCCTGGTGGCCACCGGTTTGAAACCAGATAAAGCGGTATATTATTAAGACCAAAACTTAAAGAACCCCTAAGTATAAAAAAAAGGCCGCAGCCTATGATTGAAAAAAGAAATAGCGAGGAAGCTACACCGGGCGGCGTCGCAAGGTCCGAATGGCTACCTCGTGCTCACCGGCAATTTCAAACAGGGATTTCTGGTTCTCCTTGATTTCCCTGACATCCGCCTCTATGCGGTCCAGTCGTGCTATTATCCGGGCTTGTCCCTCATGCAACTTACTGATCTCTGACCGCAG
>DDKM01000072.1:13356-50880 GCA_002339345.1 Firmicutes bacterium UBA2598
GCCCTTAATTCTTCAACAGCTGAATTGGTGTTTCCCACGATACGGATCAGTTCCGCCATCATGCTTTCGATGTGGATAAGGCGCTCTTCGGACATGCTTTCTCCCCCTATAATCAGCTTTGGGCCAGTCACTCCTTAATATTCCACACAAAACTGACATATCCTGCCTGTGGGAATCGGCGTCAGAACTGCTTTTTAACGACAAAGTGGTCGCGGGTTTCCGCCAGCGCCTGCTCCAGAATCTTGCTGTCCTGGGCCGTGATGAAGGGATCGGTGGCTGCCCGGTAAGCAGCCAGAGCTTCCTCCACCGACACCACCCGGTACATCAACCGGCCGTTTTGCCGGTACTTGTGGGTGTAAACGGGAACAGTATCCACCTCCACCAGCCGGGTGTGGCCGGAGTTCAAATCCTTTTCCAGGGTCAGGTATAAAATGGCACTGCTTTCACGATACAACCCCTTCTGGGCGGAAACAAAATTCCCCAGGGAAAATACCACAAAGCGGTCTTCCGCTGAACCGTCCTCCTGCAGCACCTGCCGCCACTCCATGGGCTGCAGCACATGGGGATGGGAACCCAGCACTATCCCCGCACCAGCCCGGAACAGCTCTTCCACCACCATCCGCTGGTAGGGATTGGGCTCCCGCTGGTATTCGTTACCGATATGCAGGCTGACCACTACCATATCCGCACCTGCCGCCCTTGCCGCCTGGATATCCGCTACCATCCGGGGCAGGTCAATCAGGTTGACCAGGTAAGGCCGGTCCTTTGGTACCGGAATGCCATTGGTACCATAGGTATAAGCCAAAAAGGCCAGTTTGATCCCCCGCACCTCCTGAAATACCAACCGGTCCCTTTCCGCCGCTGTACGGGCGGTACCCACATGGGCCAAACCCACACGATCAAGGTGTTCCAAAGTTCTTTCAACCCCCGCCGCCTTCCGGTCCAGGGAATGGTTGTTGGCGGTGGAAAGGATGGTAAAACCGGCTTCCTTGAGGTTTGCGGCCAACTGTTCAGGAGCGTTAAACAAAGGATACCCGGTATACTTGAACTCCTTGCCCGCCAGGGTAGTTTCCAGGTTGCCGAACACCACGTCCGCCCTTTTTAAATGACGGGAAATGGATGCAAACATGAAGGAAAAATCATAGGTATTGGACTGCCTGTCCAACCCGGCGGCAATCTGGGTATCGTGCATCATGATATCACCCACCGCCGCCAGAACCAGGCGCTCCTTAACCGGGCGCGGTTCCAGCTCCACCGCGGTGGCATCCTTCACCCCTTCCGGGGGAGCGACCAGGGTCATCTTTGGCACGGCACAACCGGCCAATAGCAGAAAGAGCAGCATCAGCAGGCAAATCCAGGGGACTACCTGATCCCTTATTTTCCCCATCGCCGTACCCATCCCTTACCCTCCCTTGTCCAAGCTCTTTCCCCCCAGTTTGACCATAAACCGCCAGTTTGGATGGAGTACCCTGTCAAAAACCGTCATTTGGGCCCGAGTTACCTGCCCAGCGCCAGTTCTGGTATTTCCACAGTGAACCTTGCCATGGAGTAATTCCCCCTGTTCCCCTTGAATCCTCTTTTTTCCCCCTTAATGTATGAAAAGGACCCTAAGGCGGGCATCCTAAGACAAATCAAATCTGGGAGGATCGTGTTTTGCCGGATTCCTTTAACGTGGATCTGCTCTCACCAGCCGCAGTCACCGAAAAGGCGGAAAGCATCGGTGTGGCCAAGGCCAACAACACCCTGCGGGCAACTGTGATGCTGGGGATTCTAGCCGGGGCGTTTATTGCCTTCGCTGGCGAATTCTACACCCTGGCGGTTTTTGATGCCCGCATGGGCCCCAGTATCACCAGGCTGGTGGGTGGCCTGGTATTTTCCCTTGGCCTGATCCTGGTGGTGATTGCCGGTGCTGAATTGTTTACCGGCAACACCCTGCTGGTCATCGCCTGGATGACCAGAAAGATTTCTTTTCGTAAATTGATGCGGAACTGGGTATTGGTTTATTTGGGAAACCTCATCGGGGCCCTGGGTTTGGTAGTTCTGGTCTTTTTGTCGGAGCAGTGGCAGCTTGGCAACTATGCCTTTGGCACCCTCACCGTCAAGATCGCCCTGGATAAGGTGAGTAACGATCCCTTTACCAACATGATCCGCGGGATTTTGGGCAACGGGCTGGTGGTACTGGCCCTGTGGCTTTCCTTTGCCGGGCGGACGGTGACGGATAAGATTTTGGCCATCATCTTTCCGATTACCGCCTTTGTATCCTCCGGCTTTGAGCATTCCATCGCCAACATGTACTTTGTGCCCTTCGGTCTGGTCCTGAAGAACCAGCCCGCCGTGCAGACGGCCTTTGCGGCCACATACCCCCAGGCGGACCTGGCCAACCTGACCACCGCCAGTTTCCTGATTAACAACCTGATTCCGGTCACCATCGGTAACATTATCGGCGGGGCGGTACTGGTGGGACTGGTCTACTGGTTTGTTTACCTGCACAAAAATCCTGTGGCACGGGGGGAGAAGGGTAAATGACGGGGCCAAAGGCCGGTTTGGAAGACAAGCCTTCCCAAAACAAGGGTACTGGGATAAAAGGGTTGTCCAATTCCAATGACTGGAGGGATCGGAAGACTCCCTTGCAGCGGGCGAGAGGAGACGGCAGCAAGATGGAAGGGCTCGTTCATCATGGGAAGGTTCCGCAGGCTGCAGAAAGGCAAAGTGGTGTGCAAGACAAGGTAAAACCAATAATTGAGCGCTGGAAGGACAAGGATGGCGCCCTGATTCCATTACTACAGGAAATCCAGGACCATCTTGGCTACCTGCCCCGGGAAGTGCTGGAAGAGATCGCCCGGGCTATGAAAATATCCCTGGCCAAGGTCCTCGGCATCGTCACTTTTTATGCCCAATTTCACACCCAGCCCCGGGGAAAGAACATCATCCGGGTATGCATGGGCACCGCCTGCCACGTGCGGGGTGGAGCGGATGTGATGGGTAAACTGCAAGAGGAACTAGACCTGAAGAACGGGGAAACCACCCCCGACCTGGCCTTTACCCTGGAATCCGTGGCCTGCATCGGGGCATGCGGTCTGGCCCCGGTAATTACCGTCAACAATGAAACCCACGGCCGTTTAAAACCAGAGGATATCCCCGGCATTGTGGGTAAATACAGGAACAGCATATAACAAAGGGCGGGCGCCGTAAGTAACGGCAGTGGAGGGAAAGGTGAAGATTAAGGGGTGAGCACGGTGAGTACATCCGGTAGGTGGTTAGACGCCAAACCCATGGCGAGCACCGTAAGTACCGGTGGTGGGGGCAAAGGCGCAAAACGAGAGGCTAATACCGTAAGTTCCGGTGGTGAGGGAAACAGTACCCAACCCGGTCAGGAGAGTTTAGATCCACAGGGCCGCCGGGAAGGCGGCAGAGCCAGCAGGTTACTGATCTGTGGGGGAACGGGCTGCATTTCCTCCGGCTCCCGCCAGCTTTACACCTCCCTAAGGGAGGAACTGAACCGGGCAGGCCTGGCCGATGATTGCCAGGTGGTGTTCACCGGCTGCCACGGCTTTTGTGAACAAGGTCCCCTGGTCATCGTGGAGCCCGGGGGGCTGTTCTATCGCCGGGTCAGTGCGGACAGGGCGGCAGAAGTGGTTGACCGTACGGTGATCAAGGGTGAAGTCATTCCGGAACTGCTCTATACGGATCCCGCCACAGGGGAAAAGGTGGAACATCACGAGGATGTTCCCTTTTACCGCAAGCAACGGCGGATGGTACTGCGGAATTGCGGCATAATCGACCCTGAGCGGATTGAGGATTACCTGGACCGGGGAGGCTACCAGGCTTTCCGGCGGGTCCTGAAATTGACCAGTACGCAAATAATTGAAGAAGTGAAAAAATCAGGCCTGCGGGGCCGTGGCGGCGGCGGTTTTCCCACTGGCATCAAATGGGAAACCACCCGTAACTCACCGGGCCAGAAAAAATACATCGTGTGCAACGCCGATGAGGGAGACCCGGGGGCTTTCATGGATCGCAGTTTGTGTGAGGGCGATCCCCACGCCATCCTGGAAGGAATGCTTATCGCCGGGTTCGCCATCGGCGCCGGTGAAGGAATCATTTATGTGCGAGCGGAGTACCCCCTGGCGGTCCGTCGGCTGGCGGTGGCCATTGAACAGGCGGAACAGCACGGGTTGCTGGGTAATAATATTCTGAACACCGGGTTTGATTTTCGCATCCGCATCAAACAGGGGGCGGGCGCCTTTGTGTGCGGGGAGGAAACCGCCCTTTTGGAATCGGTGATGGGAAACCGGGGCATGCCCAGGCCTCGCCCACCCTTTCCGGCGGTCAAGGGCCTTTGGGACATGCCCACCAACATCAACAATGTGGAGACCTTTGCCAACATCCCGGTGATCTTTACCATTGGCGCCGAGGACTACAGCCACATCGGCACCCGGCAGAGCAAAGGTACCAAGGTCTTTGCCCTGACCGGCAAGGTAAATAACACCGGCCTGGTGGAGGTACCCATGGGGATCACCATGCGGGAGATCATCTTCGATATCGGGGGCGGCATTCCAGGAAGCAAGAAGTTTAAGGCGGTGCAAATCGGTGGGCCGTCGGGAGGATGCCTGCCGGAGGAAAAACTGGACCTACCCGTGGATTATGACTCCCTGATTGAGGTGGGAGCCATGATGGGTTCCGGTGGACTGGTAGTGATGGATGAAACCACTTGCATGGTGGACCTGGCCCGGTTTTTTCTGAATTTTACCCAAAGCGAATCCTGCGGCAAGTGCACCCCATGCCGGGAAGGGACCAAGCGCTTGCTGGAGGTTCTGAACCGTATCATCGATGGGGATGGGCAGCCAGGAGACATGGAGATGTTGGAATCCTTAAGCCGGAACATCATTGATTCCTCCCTGTGCGGTCTGGGTCAGTCCGCTCCCAATCCCATCCTGTCCACTATCCGTTACTTCCGGGCGGAATATGAAATGCACATTGAAAAGAAGTTTTGTCCGGCAGGGGTATGCCAAAAGCTTACCACCTACCGGGTCATCGCAGAAAAGTGCAAAGCCTGCGGCAAGTGTAAAAAGGTTTGCCCAGTGGGAGCGATTTTTGGTGAACGCAAGGTCCCCCATACCATTGATGCCGCCATCTGCGCCAAATGCGGGGAATGTATCCAGCATTGTCCATTTGAAGCGATTATCAAGGGCTGACTGTGAGGCTGGGAGGTTGAACATAACCAGTGGATAAGGTAAAGGTCACCATCAACGGCCGTGAAATGGCGGTGAACAAGGAATTTACCATCCTGGAAGCGGCGGAAACCAATGGCGTAGACATCCCCACCCTCTGTTACGAGGAAGGCTTAAGCCTGCAAGGATGTTGCCGCCTGTGTGTAGTGGAGGTGAATGGTGCGCGCAAGCTGATGGCCGCCTGCACCACTCCTATTTACGAGGGGATGGTGGTGGAAACGGAGACGGAACGGGTGGTTTCCGCCCGCCGGGACGTATTGAGATTACTTCTGGCCAACCATGACCTGCGCTGCCTCACTTGTGAACGCAACGGGGACTGCCGCCTGCAGGACTACTGCTACCGCTACCAGGTGGAAAATACGCCCTATCCGGGTGATCGCAAGGCATACCCCATCGATGGCACCAACCCATTTTTCTACCGTAATTACGGCAAGTGCATCATGTGTGGAAAGTGTGTACGCATTTGTGCCGAGGTCAATGGCGCCCATGTGATTGATTTTATGGACCGGGGCTTTGATGTCAAGGTGACTTCCGCCTATGACGACGGGCTGACGGAAACCACCTGTACCTTCTGCGGTATGTGTGTGCAGGTCTGTCCGGTGGCCGCCCTGGTAGAGAAATCCACCGTCTGGGCAGGTCGCCCGTGGGAAATGCGCAAGGTGAAAACCACCTGTCCCTACTGTGGTGTGGGATGCCAGCTCAATTTGAAGGTAAAGGATAACCGTATTGTGGGGGTTGCCAAGGAAAAAAGCGGCTCCAACAGGGGACATCTCTGTGTGAAAGGCCAGTTTGGATGGGATTATGTGCACTCCCCTGACCGCCTGACCCAACCATTGATCCGGCGGGATGGGGAACTCAAACCCGCCACCTGGCCGGAGACCCTGGCCTATGTGGCCCGCCGCCTCTTAGGCATCAAGGAACAGTACGGCGGGGCGGCCATTGCCGGCCTGAGTTCCGCCAAGTGTACCAATGAGGAAAACTATCTCTTCCAAAAATTGATGCGCAGTGTGCTGTTCACTAACCACGTGGACCACTGTGCCCGCCTCTGACACAGTTCCACCGTTGCCGGTCTGGCAACCGCCTTTGGCAGTGGGGCAATGACCAATTCCATTAATGAACTGTTAAAAACAGAGGTGATCTTCCTGATCGGGGCCAACACCACCGAAGCCCACCCGGTCACCGGGTATCGCATCAAGCAAGCGGTACGGTCCGGCACCAAGCTCATTGTGGCGGATCCCAGGAAAATCGAGCTGACCCGCTATGCCGATCTATGGCTGAGGCTCCGACCCGGCACCAACGGAGCGTTGCTGAACGGCCTGGCCCATGTCATCCTGCGGGACGACCTGTGGAACAAGGAGTTCGTGGCTGTCCGCAGCGAGGGGTTCGCAGAGTGGCGAGACAGTGTGGAAAAGTACGATCCCCGCTATGTGGAAAACATTACGGGAGTGCCGGCCTCCCTCATCGAGCAGGCAGCCCATCTGTATGCCAAAGCCCAGCGAGCCTGTATCGTATACGCCATGGGGATTACCCAGCACACCTCCGGAACCAATAATGTTTTCGGTATTGCCAACCTAGCCATCTTGACCGGTCATGTGGGGCGGGAGGGGGCGGGGGTTTATCCCCTGCGCGGCCAGAACAATGTCCAGGGGTCCTGTGACATGGGATGCCTGCCTAATTTCTTCCCCTCCTACCAGCATGTGGCCGATGAGGGTGTCCGCCACCGCTTCAGCGAGTTCTGGGGAACTCCCCTACCTGACCATCCAGGCTATACCGTCACGGAGATGTTCAAGGCCGCCGGGCGGGGCGAGATTAAGGCGATGTACATCATGGGGGAAAACCCCGCCCTGTCCGACCCGGACTTGAACCATGTCCTGGAGTCGCTGAAGGCCCTCGATTTCCTGGTGGTGCAGGATATCTTCCTCACCGAAACCGCCCAACTGGCGGATGTGGTGTTGCCAGCCGCCTCAACGGCGGAAAAGGAGGGCACCGTGACCAACACCGAACGCCGCATTCAACGGGTCCGGCGGGCGGTGCTGCCGCCAGGTGAAGCCAAGCCGGACTGGGAAATTCTGGTAATGATGGCCAATCATCTGGGCCATCCCTGGCAGTACCCCGGAGGGCCAGCCCAGATTATGGAGGAAATTGCCAGAGTGACCCCCCTTTATGGCGGCATCAATTACTCCCGGCTGGAGGAGGTTGGGCTGCAATGGCCGTGCCCCGATCCTGACCACCCCGGCACACCCTACCTGCACGCCGAACGGTTCAGCCGGGGTAAGGGCAAATTCCATGTGGTGGAACACCTGCCACCGGACGAGGAGCCGGATGAGCAATATCCCCTCCTTTTGACCACCGGCCGCATGTTGTACCAGTTCCACACCGGCAGCATGAGCAGGCGATCCAAGGGCCTGAACGCCATCCATGACAAGGAACTAGCCATGCTTAACCCTGATGATGCCAGGCAATATGGCATCGGGGACGGTCAGTTGGTGGAGGTGGAATCACGGCGCGGTAAAATCAATACCCTGGTGCAGGTTACGGATCATGTGCCACCGGGGGTGTTGTTCATGACCTTTCACTTCAAGGAGTCGGCGGCAAACTTTCTGACCAATCCGGCCACTGATCCCATCTGCAAGATTCCGGAACTGAAGGTATGCGGGGTAAGAATCAAAAAGGTGCACTGAAACCCGCCCAAAAGGTCAATAAAAAAGGGAGTTCCCGGCAGAATGGGGGGACTCCTTTTTCCGGTAAACGGAGCGTCTGGGTATATCCTTCAACCTGCCAGGTGGCAGGCCACCGAATGGCCCGGTGCCACGCTACGCATGGGCGGTTCTATAACGGCGCATTGCTCCATGGCCTGGAGGCAACGGGTCCGGAATACACACCCCGAGGGGGGATTGAGGGGACTGGGCACATCCCCCTTTAGAATAATCCGTTCTTTTTTCAGCCGCGGGTTAGGCACCGGCACCGCAGATAACAGGGCCTTGGTATAGGCATGCTGGGGAGACTGGTAAAGGGATTTCTTGTCCGCCATCTCCATAATCTTGCCCAAGTACATCACCGCCACCCGGTCACTGATGTGCTTAACTACACTGAGATCGTGGGCGATGAAGATGTAGGTCAGCCCCAGTTTTTGCTGTAAATCCTTGAGGAGATTAATGATTTGGGCCTGGATGGAGACATCCAAGGCAGATACCGGCTCATCACAGACAATCAGTTCCGGTTCCAGGGTAAGGGCCCGGGCCATCACAATCCGCTGGCGCTGTCCCCCGCTGAATTCATGGGGATAGCGGCGCATGTGGGAAGGGGACAGACCCACCAGTTCCAGCAACTGGGTCACCCGTTCGGTCAGCTGGGCCTGGGTCTTGGCCAAGCCGTGTACCCGGATTGGCTCCGCCAGCGTCTGGCCGATGGTCATGCGGGGATTCAGGGAACCATAGGGGTCCTGAAAGACAATCTGCATTCTCCGGCGGATGGGCATCAACTGGTTATGGTCCAGGTGTTCAATGTTTTCGCCGTTGACCTTAATTTCCCCCCCGGTGGGAGGCAAAAGCCGCAGGATCACCCGTCCGGTGGTGGACTTCCCGCACCCGCTCTCCCCCACCAGACCCAGGGTTTCCCCTTTGCCAACCGCAAAGCTGATACCATCCACGGCACGGACCATTGTTCCCCTTGAACCGTCACCCTGGCCCACCGGAAAATGCTTCTTTAGATTAATTACCTCCAATAGTGGGGTCATGCTGTCCCTCCTTCCCGGTACAACCAGCACCGTACCTGCCGTCCATCCAGGTCAAAGAGAGGTGGTTCCTGGTGTTGACAGATATCCAGACCCTGTGTACAACGGGGATGGAAACGGCAGCCTGCCGGCAGGTTCAGGGGATTGGGCACCACCCCGGGAATGACGTTTAACCGTTCCATTTCCAGATCCAGGCGCGGCAGGGAGGTCATCAACCCCTGGGTATAGGGGTGACATGGACGGTCAAACAATGCCATTACCCCAGCGGTCTCCACCACCACTCCGGCATACATCACCACCACCCGTTGAACCAGCTCCGCCACCACCCCCAGATCATGGGTGATCAGCATAATGGCCATCCCCAAGTCTTGCTGCAACCGCCGGAGCAGGTCCAGGATTTGGGCCTGGATGGTGACATCAAGGGCGGTGGTGGGTTCGTCGGCAATCAACAACTTGGGGTTGCAGGCCAGGGCCATGGCGATCATCGCCCGCTGGCGCATACCACCGCTCAACTGGTGGGGATAGTCGTCCACCCGCCTGTGGGGAGAAGGAATGTGCACCAAATCCAGCATTTCGATAGCCCTGGAACGGGCAGCCTTTTCATTGAGATTCCGATGCATCATCAGGGCTTCCATAATTTGCGTGCCGATGGTGTATACCGGATTCAGGGAGGTCATGGGCTCCTGAAAGATCATGGAAATATCGTTGCCGCGGATCCTATACAGCTCCTGCTGGGACAGGGAAAGCAGATCCTGCCCGTCAAACTGCATTCCGTCCGCCCGCACCTCCCCCGGCGGGGAGGGGATGAGCCGCATGATGCTCAATGAGGTAACACTCTTGCCACAACCTGATTCACCCACCAGGGCTACGGTTTCACCCCGCCTGATGTACAGGTCGACACCGTCCACCGCCCGCACATCACCATCATAGGTACGGAATACCGTCCGCAGGTTTTTTACTTCCAACAGCAGGTCATTCAACGTGTTCACCGCCTCCTGCAGCCTACGCTACTTGATGTTCTTCAGCTTGGGATCAAGGGCATCCCGCAGGCCGTCACCGAAAAAATTAAAACACAAAACCGTCACGAAGATGGCCAGGCCGGGGAAGAAGGCAGTCCAGGGGGCTTCCTTGAGCAGGATGAGATCCTGGGCATTGGTCAACATGCTTCCCCAGCTGAACTGGGGCGGCTGGACCCCCAGGCCCAGGAAACTCAAGGTGGATTCCACCAGGATGGCGGTAGCCACCATTAAGGTGGCGTTGACAATAATCGGTGCTGTAACATTGGGCAGGATGTGCCGGAAGATAATGCGGCTGTTGGAATAGCCCAGGGCCCGGGCCGCCTCAACGAACTCCTGCTCCTTCAGGCTCAAAAACTGGCCGCGGACCAGCCGGGCCACCCGCATCCAGCTGGTGAAGCCAATGATCAGGGCAATTCCGAAAGCATTGGGTTTGACAAAGGCAGCCAGAATGATCAACAGGAACATGGTGGGCAATGAAAGCAGAATGTCCACGATCCGCATCAGGAGGGAATCAAGCCGGCCGCCGAAATAACCGGAAACGGCACCATAGGCGGACCCAATAACCACAGTGATGATCATGGTAAGGAAGCCGACGATCAGGGAAATCCGGGCGCCAAACAGCATCCGGCTCCACAAATCCCGGCCCATGTCATCGGTACCCAGGAAGTGTTCGGCGGACGGGGGTTGTTTTTGCATTTCCCGGGCCAGGTCAATCCGGGTGGGGTCATGGGTGGCCAAATAGGGTGCAAAAATGGCAGCCATGATGATCATGATTAACGTGTAGGTGGCGATGACCGCCGGACGGTTTTTCCCAAAGGCCCGCCAGAATTCCTGAAAAACACCGGTTTGTTTTTGCAGGTTGCCAAAGTGAGCCAGGTCTTCCCTGGTTTGCAGTTGTACTCCATTCTGCATACTGTCACCTACCTTAACCTTCGTACTTGACCCTGGGATCAAGGACCGTGTACAGGAGATCTGCCAGAAGATTTCCCAGCAGTACCAGCACCGCTGTAATCATCACAATACCCATCAATACCTGGTAATCACGGGCGAATACGGAATCGATAAACAGGCGCCCCATCCCCGGCCAGGCGAAGATTTTTTCCGTCACTACAGCTCCCCCAAAGAAATAGGGTAAGTCCAGGCCAATGATAGTCACAATGGGTGTGAGGGCATTGCGCAGGGCGTGTCTGCGGATGACCAGTTTTTCCGGTACACCCTTGGCCCGGGCGGTACGGATGTAATCCTGGTTGATGACATCCAGCATGGAAGATCGCATGTACCGGCTCCAGCCGGCCACGTTCATCAGGCTCAAAACAATCGCCGGCATGATCATATACCGGAGATGCTCCCATAAGACGGCAAGGGGCCTGACCAGCAGTCCGTAATCCCCGGGATTGAACCAGGGTGTCAGGTATCCGCCAGCGGGCAACAGCTTGGTCCAAAGGGCAAACACGTAGATCATCAGTAGACCAAACCAGAAAACAGGCAGGGATAACCCGAAAAAAGACCCAAAGGTCACCAGATTGTCCACCCAGGAGTAGCGATGGGTGGCGGAATAGATCCCTATGGGGATGGCAATGCCGATGGATATCAGAAAGGATACCGTCATCAGTTTCAGGGTAGCCGGTAAAAGCTGCAAAATTTCGGTGGCTACCGGCCGGCCGGTCTTGTAGGAAGTGCCCAGATCACCCTTGAGAATGTTGGTCAGCCACAAATAATACCGGACATGGGCTGGCTTGTCCAACCCCAAGCGTGCCTTGATACGCTCTTTGTCCGCCTTGCTGATCTTGGGGTTTTCCGCATAAACGGCCATGGGACCACCTGGTGCCAGCTCCATCAGGGCAAAGGAAAGAATGGAAATAATAAACAGGGTAACGAGGGATATCGCCATACGCTTTAACAATTTTTTGCCCATACAGTTCTCCCTCCTCCAAACGAAAACCGGGGGATAGCGGAACGCTATCCCCCGCCATTTTCGGTTCAGGCTGCTACTTCTTCCATTCCCATTCCCAGATATTCCAGGTGTTGTTGGCCTGGGTGGGGTTGACCTTAAAGTTGACCAGGCTGGTGGGTACGGCTGTAATATTGTTGTAATAGTAAATGAACATGTACGGCACTTCTTCCGCCAGGATTTCCTGCAGCTCCCAGTAGATCTTCTTCCGTTTTTCGATATCAGTTTCCTTTAGACCGGCTTCTAACAGTTCGTCAACCCGCGGGTTTTTATACCCAACATAGTTCTGGCCGTCACCGGTTTCATCGGGAATCTGCTTGGAGTGCCACAGGGTCTTGCTGTCCGGGTCAAACCCAGATACCCACGCGAAGATGATGATATCAAACTTGATATTTTCTAGGATGTCACCGAAAAGGGTAGCCGCCTCGTAGTTCTGGATTTCCACCTTGGCGCCGATGGCTTCCCATTCCTGCTTGGCAATCTCTTGAAACTTTTCGCGGATCTTGTTACCTGAGTTGGTGCTCAGTTTAAAGGCCAGTTTCATGCCGTCCTTGGTGCGCACCCCGTCCGGTCCCACCACCCAGCCGGCCTCATCCAGCAGTTGCTTGGCCTTATCTGGGTTATAGTCATATTTCCGGACATTGGGGTTATAGGCCCAGCTGATGGGCGGGATGTTGGAGTCCGCCGGAGTGCCGATGCCGTCCAGTACTGTTTCAATGAATTGCTGTTTAGGGAAGGCATAGTTCAAGGCCTGGCGCACCCGCTTGTCCTGGAAAATGGGGTTGCGCAGGTTAAAGTCGGCATGCAGGTAAATGAAGGCGGGGTACTTGAACACCTCAATGGCGGCACCCTTGTCCTTCATAGCCACCAGTTCCTTGTACTGGTTGGGTTGGGCCTTGTCATAGACATCGATTTCGCCGTTCTTGAACTGGGCTAGCAAGGCATTGGTATCGGGAATTACCTTAAAGACGATGGTATCCAGCTTGGGCGCGCCCTTGAAGTACTTATCATACTTCTTCAGCATGATATACTCGTTGGGCTTCCACTCTACGAACTGATAGGGGCCGGTGCCAATGGGCTTGCGGGAGAAGTTACCGCCCTTGGTGAGGGAGTTGCCGTTCTCTTTGAACTCCTTCTCCAGAATGTGCTTGGGCGGGATCATGTTTTCGGAGTAAGCCCATGCTTCCAGCCAGGTTACATCAAGTTCCTTCAGGGTAATCTTAAAGTTGTACTTGTCGATAATCTCGAACTTGTCAACCTTGGAAAAATGGTCCCGGGAAGGAACGGCATTGCCTTCCGCCAGCTTCATATCCATCAGGAACTTGACATCTTCAGAGGTCAGTTCCACCCCGTCGTGGAAAGTAACCCCTTTCCTCAACTTAAAGGTGTAAGTTAACCCATCGGGACTGAGGGTGGGCAATTCCTCCAACAGGTCGGGTACAAATTCCAGTTTATCATTCACCTTAATGAGGGTGGAAAAGATACCGTTCATAATGTCGGTTTCATTGGAGCTTTCGGACAAAATCGGGTTCAAGGTCTCAATGTCGCTCAGCATACCCCACACCAGGGGTTTTGGCGCCTCCTTCTGGGCTTGCCCACCACAGGCGGTGACCGCCACCACCAGTAAGCTGAGCACCAGCAATACCATTAGCCTTTTAACCGTTTTCATAAACTCCCCTCCATAGAAATGTGTTAAACCGTACAAGGAAATGATTACTCCCCTCCCCATAGTTTTCCTGCCAGTCCCAACAATTTTTAAGAACTTCCTGGCTCTAAAAATTGCTTGCTTTTCTACTATAAAAAATAATAACAAATTCCTAACCGCCAAACCAACAGAGAAAAAAGCGATAATAAATGGTACTAAAAGGCAAGTCCCGGTTCTACACCGGGACAGGCAATGGAAACATTTCATTGATCTCCTGCGTCAAATGCACTGGGCTAAGCCAGATGGCAGGCCACAAAGTGTCCAGCCCCCACATCTCTAAATTCTGGCACTTCCTCCCGGCATCGGGGTACAACCTCCCGGCAGCGGGTGTGGAACCGGCATCCGGCGGGAGGGTTGGCCGGACTAGGCACATCACCCTCCAGGATGATGCGGCTCTTTTTCACTGTCGGGTCTGGTATGGGTACCGCCGATAACAAGGCCCGAGTATAGGGATGGATGGGCTGGGCATATAGGTCATCCTTAGGCGCCAACTCCACAATCTTACCCAGGTACATCACCGCCACCCTGGTACTGATGTGCCGGACCACGCTCAAGTCATGGGCAATAAAAATATACGTCAATTTGTATTTTTCCTGCAGATCCATAAGAAGGTTAATAATCTGGGCCTGAATGGACACGTCTAGAGCCGATACGGGCTCATCCGCCACCACCAGTTTGGGGTTTAACGCCAGGGCCCGGGCAATGCCGATGCGCTGACGCTGTCCGCCACTGAATTCATGGGGGTAACGCCGCAGGTGGTGGGGTGAAAGACCCACCACTTCCAACAACTGGCGGACCATTTCCGCCCGTTCCTGGTGATCCCGGGTGATTCCGTGTATCTCTAGTTGCTCACCCACGATATCCGCCACCATCATCCGGGGATTAAGGGACCCATATGGATCCTGAAAGATAATCTGCAGGTCTTTACGCAAGGGGCGCATTGCTTCCCGGGAAAGCTTGCAGATATCCTGTCCGTTATAGAACACTTCCCCCTCGGTGGCTTCCAATAATCGCATGATCACCCGCCCGGTAGTGGTTTTCCCGCAACCGGATTCACCCACCAAGCCCAGGGTTTCGCCCGGCCGGACATCAAAGTCCACCCCGTCCACCGCCTTCACGTGACCGATGGTTTTGGCCAGGAGGCCCCCCTTGATGGGGAAATATTTTTTTAAGCCGCGGACTTCCAGCAGTTTTTCACTCATTACATGCGCCTCCCGTTAGCTGTATAACCAGCAGGAGACCTGCCGGCCCCCATCCAGATCTTTAATCTCCGGCCTTTGCAGGCGACAAATATCCATGGCCCTGGTACAACGGGGTTCAAAGAGACATCCCGGGGGCAAGCGCAGGGGATTGGGCACAACCCCCTGGATGGACTCCAGGCGTTCAATGGCACCCTCGATCTTGGGGATGGAGTGTAACAAGCCGTGGGTATAGGGATGCAGTGGGTTGGCAAAAATGGACCGGACGTCCGCCTGTTCCACCACCTTGCCGGCGTACATCACCACTACCCGGTCCGCCATTTCCGCAATGACACCAAGGTCGTGGGTAATGAGCATGATGGCGGTATTGAAACTGTGGCGCAACTCCTTCATTAATTCCAGAATCTGGGCCTGAATGGTGACATCCAGGGCGGTGGTAGGCTCATCAGCGATTAACAATTTGGGATTACAGGCCAAAGCCATGGCGATCATCACCCGCTGGCGCATACCGCCGCTCAAAGCATGGGGGTATTCATCCACAATTTTCTCCGCCCGAGGAATACCCACCTTTTTTAGCAACTGGATACACTTTTCCCTAGCCTCTGCGGGCTTTAAGCCCTGGTGTAGTTTTAAGGTTTCGCCGATCTGATTGCCAATGGAAAAAACCGGGTTTAATGAAGTCATGGGCTCTTGGAAGATCATGGATATTTCGTTGCCCCTGATCTTTTGTATTTCCCGCTCACCTAATTCCAGCAAATTCCTATTATTAAAGAGTATTCGGCTGCCTGGCAGAATTTTTCCAGGTGGGTCTGGGACCAGCCGTAAAATGGAAATCCCTGTAACGCTCTTGCCACAGCCCGACTCACCCACCACTCCTAGAGTTTCACCGGGCTTGATGTAAAAGGTAACCCCGTCTACCGCTGGCACTACGCCGTCTTCGGTATAAAAATGGGTGCGCAAGTTTTCAATCTGTAAGAGATTGTTCCCCATGGATGCCCTCCTTTGCCATATGGTACTCAAACCCCTTGCTACTGCTTCAGCCTGGGGTCAAGGGCATCCCGCAGGCCATCACCCAGGAAGTTAAAAGACAATACTGTAACGAAGATCAAAAAGCCAGGGAAAAACGCCTTCCAGGGGGCATCGATCATCGAAGCCAGGTCCTGGGCATTGGTCAGCATGTTACCCCAACTGGGCGTGGGAGGCTGCACGCCAATTCCCAGAAAGCTTAAGGCTGATTCGCTTAAGATGGCATTGGCCAGCCCTAAAGTGGCAGCTACGATAATAGGGGCGGTAGCATTGGGCAGAATATGCCGGAAAATGATCCGTGCATCACTGGCCCCGGAAGCGCGGGCAGCTTCGGCAAACTCCCGCTGTTTCAAGGAAAGAAACTCCGCCCGGACAAACCGGGAAATACTGGGCCAGCTGGTAAGTCCCAAGACGATCATCACGTTCCAAATGCTTGGCTCGAACACAGCCATGATGGTAATGAGCAACAGCAGGGTGGGAAAAGACATGATGGCATCCACAATGCGCATCATCACATTATCCAGCCTACCGCCGTAATACCCCGCAATAGCGCCCCAGAGGGTGCCGATGAAGATGGCGATGCTGACCGAGACAAGGCCCACGGCTAGGGAAATTCTCGCACCATAAACGGACCGGCTGAAAACGTCCCGTCCTAGTTCATCGGTGCCCCACCAGTTATCCCGGCTGGGAGGAGCGTCAATATTGTACAGGTCCTCGTCGGTGCCCTCCGGGTCATGGGTGGCGACAAAGGGTGCAAAGATGGCCACCAGGGTCAGGAAAACGATAATGGATAGCCCTAATACCGCCGTCTTGTTTTTCTTGAATCGCCGCCAGAAAACCCTTAGCTTCCTGGCTGTGGTTAAAGTATCATCCTGTTCTGCCTTTACCGAGGGCTGTAGTTTCTCATTGCATGCTAATTTTGCCATGATTTAGTACCTCCTCCCCGGCTTAGTTGTATTTGATGCGCGGATCAGCCAGGGCATAACCGATGTCTGCAATTAAACTGCCAATAATCACCATTATTGCCCCCATCATGTTGACCCCCATAATTACCGGGTAATCCCGGGTCCAGATGGCCTCTACCACCAACCGGCCTATCCCTGGCCAGGAAAAGATGGACTCGGTGATTACCGCCCCACTGACCAGGCTGGGCAGCAACAGACCAAACAGGGTGATGATAGGCAGCAGGGCATTTTTTAAAGCATGTTTATAAATAACCACCCGTTCGCTCAAACCTTTGGAGCGCGCGGTGCGGATGTAATCCTGACGAATTACCTCCAGCATACTGGAACGCATGTACCTAGTCTTGGAGGCCATGGTACCGGTAGCCAGTACGATGGCAGGTAAAATGAGGTGACGCAACCGGTCGATCAACTCGAACTCGTCAAAGTTGGCCCGCATACCACCCGAGGGAAGCCAGCCTAGTTTCAAGGAGAAGAGCAAGATCAGCATGAGGCCGAACCAAAAGTTGGGTAAAGATAAGCCGACAAAGGCAAAGGTAGTAGAGGTGTAATCAAAGATGGAATATCTTTTGGTGGCGGAAATAATCCCAAAGGGGATGGCTACCGCAAAGGACAAAAGCATGGAAACACCTGCCAAAATCAGGGTGTTGGGGAGCCGTTCCATGATCATGTCCAGTACCGGCCGTCCCACCCACATGGATGTTCCCAGGTCACCGGTTAACACCCGGCCCAGCCAGATAAAATAGCGTACCAACAGGGGCTTGTCCAGGCCGAAATGGGCCCTGAGGGCGGCGATGTCTGCCGGGTCGGAATCCGGGTTGATAAACATGGAGGTAACATCGCCCGGAGCCATATTAATAATGGTGAAAGAGATGATGCTGATCATGATCAGCAACGGGATCGCCAGTAGAGTCCGCCGGAATGTATAAACAAACATCTCTTATCCTCCCAGGTCATACTTGATGTCGTGGCGGGAGTTATAAGGAAGGGGGCCGCCGGTGCCGGCGGCCCATCACCTCCAATAAACCCAGGTTATTTCACAGCCCAGTCGGCCCAATCATGCACTTCCAAAATCGGTGATACGTTGAACTTTGTAACCCGCTTGTTTATACCCCAGTTCCGCTTCTGGTAGTAGAGGAAGGTCCACGGAATGTCATTGGCCAGGATTTCCTGGATCCGGTTGTAAATCGCTTTACGCTTGGCCACATCGGTTTCACCGCGGCCCTGCTCCAACAGGCGGTCCACTTCGGGATTGCTGTAGCTCACCCGGTTGAAGCCGTTGCCGCCAGCCTTCACGCCTTCTTTGGTATGCCAGAAGAGGGTCTGATCGGGGTCAAGGCCGGTGGAGAATCCGCCCACATAGGCGTCAAACTTGCCCGGCATCACGTGCTTGTTGACAAAGGTATTCCATTCGATAATCCGCGGTTCCACCTTAATGCCCAGGGGCTTTAGCTGGCGCTGTACCACCACGGTAATGCGCTCGCGGTTGATATTGCCCTTATTGGTAAGGAGCTGGAACTGGAACTTGCGGCCATCCTTTTCCAGGATACCGTCCTTGCCCATCTTCCAACCGGCTTGCGCCAAAAGCTTTCTGGCTTCGGCCACATTATAAGGATTGGCTTTCACGTTGGGGTTATACCACGGCAAGGCAGGAACATATAGACCGACTGCCGGAGTACCGACACCTTTCAGGACCTCGCTCACAATGGCCTTTTTATTGATGGCCATATCCAAAGCTTTGCGGACTTTGGGGTCGCTAAAGAGAGCGTTGGGCTTTTGGATATCCGTAGGATCCTGGTAGTTCCAGAGGATAACGTCAACAATCGGGGCATCCACCATCTTGACGTTAATTCTGTTTACTTTGCGCATCCGGGCCACTTCACTGGCAGGGATAAAGGCTACATCCACTTCGCCGGTTTGCAGTTGGACCATTAATACAGCCTGGCTGGGAACGATTTTGTAAATGATCCGATCCAGGTACGGACGACCTTCGAAGTAATCAAGATTGGCTTCATATACTACCCGCTCGGCGCTCTTCCACTCCACAAACTTGAAGGGGCCGGTGCCGATGGGCTTGCGGTTGTGCTCGGACTCGCGGATCTTTTTCATATCTACCTTTTCCCAGATATGCTTGGGGGAAATGTACATTTCCGCAAGTCTGGACATGAGGGCGGCGTCCTTTTCACTCATGAGGATCTTTACTGTGTATTTGTCCGGGGTCTGGACTTCTTTAACCCTGGTAAAGTTCCCCTTCCTGGTGGAGTTGACATCGGGGTTTAAGTGGGTTTCGATGTTAAACTTCACGTCGGCGGAGGTGAATTCCACACCGTCGTGCCACTTCACGCCCTTTTTCAGGTTAATGGTGAGTTCCATGCCATCGGCGGACCACCGGTGGGATTCCGCCAGGTCGGGTACAATCTCCAACTTGGTATTGTACTTGAACAGCCTGTTATACACCAGGGAGATATTGTCAACGGAAGCGCTGTCGGTGGAAACCAGGTAGTTCAGGTAAATGGGGTCAGAAAAGGAACCCCAGATCAGGGTGCCGCCGTAACGCTTGGGGTCGCGCTTGGCATCATAGGGGTTGGCATAGGCCGCAGTGGCAATCCCGAACAGGAATGCCATCAGGACTACTAAGGCAATGATCTTGCGCACGATACCTCTCCTCCTTTTATGATGAAATGACCATCTTTCCAAAGAACTGCCTAAACGATAGTTACCGCAGCTTCACCGAGGCAACCAGGTATTGCTCGTAGGGATCGGTATCCAGGGTGATCTTGGTATTGGGTTTTAAGGCGTCCAGGGTCAGGTAACTGCCGTCAGCAGCCAGGACAATCACATCATTGGCCAGTTCAACGGTATCAGAGAAAGGAATGGTCACACCTTCGTCTACCCTAATGGTGAGCTTGTTGCCAACCAGCGCCTCCACCTTGGCATTAAGGTCCTGGTAGTAAGCGTTGATGTAGGTAACTTCTTCAGCCATGTTCAGGGTGAGCACAGCACTTACCGGACGATGGGCGAGGAGGGAGGTTCTTACCGGCTTACCGTTTAGCTCGGCGAAAGCACCATCGGCCATGATATAAGTGGCGGTAGAGATTTGGCTAAAGCTGTAGACATTCTTTTTGTAAGCTACTTTAAGATCGGAGTCCTTTTCCGGGTTCTTTTCAAATACTAGGGAGTAAGTTAGGGCTGGGGTACCAAACCTCCACTTAACTTCATCGTCTGGAGCAGCCTTATCAAACTCCTGGGTGAAGGGGATCACTTTAAGTTCTTTGCCAGCGACCCATACCTTCAGACTGGCGGTATCAACGGCAATTTCACCCAAAAGATAGTTGGGACCGCTCTTGTACCAGGATTCTTCATTCTCGCTGTAGAGCAGCTTAGCCCGGTTGTCGGTAGCCATAGTAGATGAATCGGAAACGGTTTCCCATGGATAGTCCACCTTGATGGCATCAAAACTCTGCAAGGCAATCTTCCCGGTGGGATAGTCCATATCCTGGGCTGCATTCAGCCAACCCAGTTTGCCATCAGCCTTTACTACAAAGGAAACGGTGTTGCCCTTCTTAATATCGGACAGATCAGCGGCGGTATCCTGGACAAAGATATAGGCTCCGTCAGCCAAAAAGGTCTTGTCCACTCCGCCCACAATCAGGGTAATGGTGTTTTTGGATACAGCCTTGACGATACCGGTCTGGCCCAGTTTACTACCCAAAATGGCTCCGAGGTAATCGGCCAGTTCGCTGCGGGTGGCCGGTTGAGCAAGGTCAACACCTTCCAGGTCCAAGGACAGAGCGCCACCGGTAGCCTTGTAGAGAGCGCCCCAGATCAGATCAGACTTCTTCACAACACCCTTGGGTAGGAAGTTGCCCTTCTTATCTAGGGACATAATGCCGTTTTGGACAGCAATAGCGTAATAGTTAGCGTTCCTATCACCTTTGGCATCGGCAATACTAGGAGCCTTGCCATTGGCCTTGAGGTTGAAAGCTACCACCAGTGCCTTGGCCAGTTCACCCCTGGTGACGTTGTCATCCGGTCTGAAGGCGTTATTCTTAGAAAGATCAAAAATGCCGGCAGCAACCAGTTTTTTGATGACCATTTCATTGCTTAAGCCTTCCACATCTTCGACGGCCATAGCAACAGGTACCAGGCCAAGGATCATTACCAGGGCCACAACCAGCGCCAGGGTTTTTTTGAGACCTTGCATTTTTCCTCCTCCTTATAGCGATTTGATGATTGATGCACTAGCCAAAACGTAAAACCACTACCCTCCTTTCGCAAAATTGTCAAAAATTTTTTGCAATTACAAAAAAACTTGACTGTAGAACATATCCGGGCATGTATTATTGCATGAATAAAAAAACAACCTGTCAAAGACCACTGATGTTGATAGATGGTTGCTATGACAGGATATACTTCGCTTTATATGGGATATGCCACTGGAGCCAAATCACCACTCTTCTACTGATGTTATATAATTTCAGGTAAATCATAGCAAATTTTATCCCGGTTACCAACAGAGAAATAAGAGAGAATTAAAAAAAACCGACCTGTTTTAGGCCGGGTACACTGGACAGTAATTTACAATTTACGGATTGGTGCGTAGCTTGCCAACAGGTCCTTGATGCCCAGGTCGGGGAAGGCCACCTTCAATTTCTGGTCCCCACCGTCCTGCTGGATCTGTACAATCACCCCAGTTCCCCATTTGGCGTGGTGGACCTTGTCCCCCAAGGCAAATTGACCGGTCCCGGGGAAACCTCCGCCGGAACATGACAGCCCTTCCACCCGTTTTGCAGTGGGAACTGGCGGCTGAGCAACAATTTTGGCATTGCTACCATCGCCTTCACCGCCGGACCAAGGGCGGTAGCGGGCCGCATGGCGGGAGGGGAAGCCCTCCTGTGCCAGCAGTTGGGGGGGAATTTCCCGCAGGAAGCGGGACGGTTCGTTGGTCACGGTATTCCCGTATAGGGTCCGTTCGTAGGCATTGGTCAAATACAAGCGCTCGCGGGCCCTGGTCATCCCAACATAGCAGAGCCGCCGTTCCTCCTCCGTTTCCGCGGGGTCTGCCAGGGATTGGGCATGGGGGAACACCCGTTCTTCCATCCCCACCAGGAACACCACCGGGAATTCCAGGCCTTTAGCGGTGTGCAGGGTCATCAAAACTACCCGATCCTCCGCCTCAGCCATATCATCGATGTCAGTAATCAGGGATATCTGGGCCAAGAACCCGGCCAAATCTTGATCCGGGCTGCGGCGGTCATAATCGCGGGCCACCGAAAGGAACTCCCACAGGTTTTCCACCCGGGCCTGTGCCTCCGGGGTTCCCTCCGCCTGCAACTCCGCCAGGTAGCCGGAGTCTTCCAGCACCCGCTCCACCAGTTCCGTCACCTTCAAGCGGGTCGCAAGGTCCTGGAAAGCCTGGATCAGTTGAGACAGGCTGGATAGAGACCGAAGGGCGCGGCTGGTGAGTCCCGGCACCTCCTCCGCCTTGCCGATGGCTGTCATCACACTGATGCCATGGGCGGCTGCATAGTCCGCCAGCCGTGACCAGGTGGTTTCACCGAGGGAGCGCTTGGGCACGTTAAAGATCCGTGCCAGACTGATATCATCGGCCGGGTTTTGGATTACCCGCAGGTAGGCCACCAGGTCCTTGATTTCCTTCCGATCATAGAACTTGAGGCCCCCGACGATCTGGTAGGGAATGCCGGACTGCAGAAATACCTCTTCAAACACCCGCGACTGGGCGTGGGTACGGTACAACACGGCAAAGTCCCGGTAACACCTTTGTTCCCGACCAAGCTGCCGGGAAATTTCCCCAGCTACGTACCTGCCTTCCGCCCACTCATTCTCACCGGAATAATAGAAAACGGGGTCACCCCGGCCATTATCGGTCCACAGGTTCTTAGGTTTACGCCCCTCATTGTTGGCAATAACAGCATTGGCCGCCTCCAGGATGGTCTGGGTGGAGCGGTAGTTCTGTTCCAGTCTGATAACCCGGGCGGCCGGGAAATCCTTCTCAAAATCCAAGATATTCTGAATGTCCGCCCCCCGCCAGCGGTAAATGGACTGATCCGGGTCACCCACCACACAGATGTTGTTGTGGCCCGCCACCAACTGTTTGACCAGACGGTACTGGGAATGATTGGTGTCCTGGTATTCATCCACCAGCACATAGCGAAATTGCCTTTGGTAAGATGCCAATACCTCTGGATGATGACTAAAGAGGGTGACCACCTGCATGATGAGATCGTCAAAGTCCAAGGCGTTCAACTTCTTTAATTTCGCCTGGTACAGGCGGTAAACCCGGGCCACCTCCTGCCGGTACCATGTAGACGCCTCCCGGGCGAAGGCTTCCGGTGCCAGGAGATTGTTCTTAGCCTGGCTGATCAGCCCTCCTACGGCCCGCGGGTTAAAGCGTTTCTCATCAAGGTTCAACTCCTGCAGGCAGGTTTTCAGCAGGGACTGCTGATCCGCCGTGTCATAGATGACAAAGTTTCTGGTATACCCCAGATGCTCGATCTCCCGCCGCAGAATACGGGCACAGGCGGCATGAAAGGTGCTTACCCACAGGGCCTCAGCCCTCTCCCCCACCAGATCCACAAGCCTTTCCTTCATTTCCCGCGCGGCTTTGTTGGTAAAGGTGATGGCCATGATCTGGGATGGCGGCACACCCCTATCCGCCAGCAGGTAGGCGACCCGGCTGGTAAGTACCCGGGTTTTACCGGATCCCGCCCCGGCCAGCACCAGCAGTGGCCCCTCCGTCCACCGCACCGCCTGCTGCTGGGGTGGGTTCAGTTGTGCCAGTAGTGCTTGCAAAATGATGCCTCCTCCGAATTGCCACCGGTGCCGTTAAGCCAACCGGTAGCGGTTTTTGGGCCGTCCGACGCGACCATAATCGCATTCTACCACTACCCGCCCCTCCTCTACCAGGTAGTTCAGATAACGGTGGACGGTCTGATACGCTAAATTCACCCCACTGGTAATTTCCTCAATAGTCACCGGGTGAGGACTGTTTTCCAGGAATTCCTGAATTAAGCGCAGAGTAGCGCTACTGATGCCTTTCACCACATAAGCCTCATGGTTTTTTTGCCTGTTATTCTTGGTAATGTTCAAATGCACCCTAATTCGGGCGATGAGATCCGGCGCCTTGATGGGTTTCAGGGCAAAATCACTGGCCCCAGCAGCTAAAAAGGCATCGGCAATGGACTGGCGCTCATCAACGGTCAGCACCAGGATGGGTACCTGGGAATCCCAGGTGCGGATTTGCTGCACCGCTTCCAGCCCATCCATTTCTGGCATATGGTAATCCAGAATTACCAGATCCAGCTTTTCCTCCTTCAGCCGCGCCAGACCATCCTGACCGTTTGCCGCCTCCACCACCTGCCAGCCTCCCAGCCGGCAAATTTCTTGTAGTGTATAACGGACACTGGTGTCATCATCCACCACCAGGATCTTTATATTGTCCACACCCTATCCCTCCGGTAAATGTATTTTCACCCGGGTACCAATTCCCGGCCCGCTGTCCACTTCCACCGTACCGCCATGGACCGCCACCACCCGCTGTACAAAGGGTAGACCCAGTCCGGACGTATTCTGGGTACTGTACCCGATCTCCCAGATTCTCGGCAGATCGCCGGGCAATATCCCTACCCCGTTATCCTCCACAATGAAATCCACCCCACCCCTCACCGGGCGGACGGATAGGCTGACCCGGCCATCGGGATGCCCAGCCGTGGCATTGAGGGCGTTCTGGGTAATGTTGATTAACGCCCTGGCCACCCGCACCCGGTTCAGGCGCAGCCGCGGCAGTCCTGCCGGAATATCCAGCACCATCTGCTGGTTTGTCTTTTCCGGCAGCAGCTGTGCCCAAGCATATTTAATCAATTCTCCCACATCGGTATCCTGCCGGTAATCATCGTACAAGATTTCGGATATCATCGCATTCATGTGGTCAACGGCGGCACCAATACGCTGGCAATATTCCCGCTGGCGGTCCTCCACCACCAGCATTTCCAGAATGGAATTCAGGCCTTGCACCGTGGTCAAGGGAGTCTTCAGGTCATGGACCAGGGAGTGCATCTCCTGGATGGCCCGGGTTTCCACCGCCGCCAGTCTAACCCGTTGCAGTTCCTGTTCCCGCTCCTTGGCCTGGTGCATTACTTCCAAACGCCGGTCGTAATCCACCGCCAGACGGGTGGTGATCACACCGATCAACAGAAAGGGGAAGAAGAAACCCAACCCCACAAAATCAAATACATCCACCGCCTGCAGGTATTCTGCGACTACCTTGATGGAGGTAGGGGCATCCCCCCGGCCAAAACCAGCTGGGGAAAGCACGGGCGTGACTTCCAACCAGAACACTCCCAACATGATCTCCGCCAGAACCACCGCCCTGGTCAGCCAGTGCAGCCCTCCCCGGCCCACCCCAGCCACTAGCCAGGTGCCAATTAAAACCGCCAGTAGGGGAGCGGCCAGATCCACCCGGTCACCTTCCCACCAGGCAACACCCGACAACGGGGCGGTCACCACCAGTAAAATTACCGGCAACCTGATCAGCGGCCGGCCGGTTCCGGCAACCGCCGCCTGTCCCCAAAGCATCCCTGCCATCACCAGGGGCAACAGCAGTAAAGTCCGCAGTCCCACATACAGGGCTGCCGCCAGGATCAACTGTCCGCTGTCCCCGCTGGCAATACCCCTGATCACCCAGGTATATACCTGGCTCATATAGGGTTCTATCCCGGTAAACATTGCCGCCAGCAAGAAGCACAACAGCCCGCCGAAAAGGACATCCGCCCGGTAGGAATAGTTTCTGTTCACACTCCCCGCCCCCTTCACCGAAAAGCGGAATAAAGGGGTTCCTGCAGGGAACTCAGGTCCCTGGCCAGGGTATAGGGCAGGACATAGGTCCGGGCGATCTGGGAGATATAACCATCGCGGTTGGCGGATCCCAGAGCAATGAGGTACCGGGCATAGGGTGCCAGCACCTCCAACAGCAGATCATCCCGTCCACCCCGGCGCTGGTACCCGGCCGCATGGACCAGCACAACGGGCATATTCAACTGAAAGGCGGTTTCCACCAGGTCAACCACCCGGTTGGTCTCCACATTAAAGTCCATACCGCCGGCTCGCAAGCCATGGGGTGATACACCAACCACCACCACCAGGCTCTGAAAGCGGTCGGAAAGATCCTCTGCGGTGACCCTGGTCTGGTACTCGTAGCTGATGGCCATCTTTTCCAGCATGGCTGCGATGATCATGGCATCGGTGCTTTGCCCGGCCCCGGTGACCAGTACCCGTTCACGGGCCACGGGACGGGGCAAATTGGGTATAGCCTCGGCCTCCCATGCCCTGTTTTCCTGACACCCGTTCAGGATAAACATCATCATTAATAGTAGAAATAGCCATAGGCGCGCGGACATCACACCGTCTCCTTGTTCACCGCATATTTTTGAGGATTAATCCAGGACATACACGTTATGCAGTCGCTCCACCCCGGTGGCATGGGGCACATAACCCCGCACACCCCGCCGTGCCACCACCGCCGGTGTGGTATGCACCAGCGGCACCCAGGGCGCGTCCTGGTGAATGATTTCCTGGGCCCGGGCATAAAGCCCGGCCCTGACCTGTTTATTGGTTTCCGTCTGGGCCGCCGCCAGCAGGTTATGCACCTGCTCGCTGCGGTAAAAGGCCACATTGCCGGCTCTGCCCTTTTCGGCATTGGTCTTGTCCAGCAGTACATAAAGGAAATTTCCAGGATCACCGGTGTCCCCCGTCCACCCCAGCAATGCCATATCGTGTTCCCCGTTTTGCAGTTTCCTGATGTAAACAGGCCAGTCATAGGTCACAATCCTAACCCTGATCCCCACCTCCTCCAGATCCGCTGCAATGGCCCGGGCTAACTCCAAGGGTTGGGGCATATAGGGCCGGGGATTGGCCATGGCCCAAAGGGTGGTGCTGAAACCGGCGGCCAAACCCGCCTCCGCCAGTAGTTTGCGGGCCATGTCCGGATCGTAGGGATAAGGGCGGATGCTGTCATTGTAGCCCCACACCGAAGGCGGAAGGGGATTTTTGGCCTCCTTGGCTAAACCGCCAAAGTAGTTATTCACAAGCCAGTCCTTGTTTACCGCATAATTTATCGCCTGCCGTACCCGGGCATCCTGAAAGGGCCACCGGTCATTGTTCATGGCCAGGTATCCCACATTCAAGCTGGGCCGCAGCATAATCCGAAGCAGAGAGGGCTGGTTGCGGGCTTGGGCCAGGTCTTCGGCGTTCAGGCCGTCCGCCACATCTATATCCCCCTTCAGAAGGGCCTGAAAGCGCTCGCCATTATCCGGCAGGGTCCGGAAAACCACCCTTTGCAGGCGCGGCCGGCCGCCCCAGTAATCCGGATTGGCCACCAGGGTAATGGATGCTCCCTCCACCCATTCCTCCAGCCGAAAGGGACCGGTTCCCACCGGGTGCCGGCCAAAATCCTTCCCGTACTTCCCGATGGCGGCAGGGCTGGCGATACCAAAGGAAAAGTTGGCCAGGTTGGCCAGAAAGGCGGCCATGGGCTCGGCCAAGGTGATGCGCACCTCCAGGGGACCGGCAGCCTCCACCCTGGTAACCAGGCCGGGGTAGCCCCCAAACATGTACCCCCAATAGGGGAAATTTCCCTGGTGAAAGGGATGGTTGGGATCCATCCATCGCTGGAAATTGAAAACAACCGCCTCGGCGTTGAATTGGGTGCCGTCATGGAAGCGCACCCCCGGACGGAGATAAAAGGTCCAGGTACGGTGGTCATCGGACACCGACCAACCGGTGGCCAGCCCGGGCCGGATTTCCAGGCTGTCCGGATGGTATTCCACTAGTGTTTCATAGAGGTTTACCGTCACCCGGGCGGATTCGCCATCGGTGGCATTGGCCGGGTCAAGGGTAATGGCATCACTCCCCCGGCCCACTACCAGCACCTGCTCCCCAGCCGGCTCACCGGTTATAAACCAGGTCAAACCCAGCAAAACAAGGGGGACCATCAAAAGCACCAGACGGCTAGCCTTCATTACCTCACCACCACCGGTAATACTCTAAAATGGGGGGTTTTTATTAATTTTTCTCTTTGTCCGGAACATTCTCCTGCTTTTTGACCACAGAAAAAGCCCCCTGCCACAGGGGGCTAGCCTTTTCCTACTTGTGTTTGCCCTGGCCGTCCACCTCAACCTCCCTGACCCGCTGGTAATTGGGCCGGAAGTCCTGATCCGCCGGGGATAAATCCCTTCCCGTCCGCATCCCCGTTCCTTTTTTGGGGTTCAAATCCGGCCGGTTGTTCTTGTTACCCTGCGCCACCCGCCATCACCTCCCATTCCTAGTATGAAGGAATGGTTTACCTTTTATGCAAAAACTCCCGGTCTAACGGCGCCGGCGCAGTTCATCCAGCACTTCCGCCAAGGAAAGGTCCTGGTGGGCCATCAAGACCATGGCGTGGTACCAAAGGTCGGCCATCTCATAACGGATTTCCTCCAGGCGGTGATTCTTGGCGGCAATGACCACCTCGGTGGCTTCCTCACCCAGCTTTTTTAAAATCTTGTCCAGACCGGACCGGAACAGGTAAGTGGTATAGGAACCTTCCGGCAGTTCCGCCTTGCGCTGCTCAATCACTGCAGCCAGTTCCGCCAGGATCCGGAAATCTTCGATCACCGGGGGCCCCCCTGGACCGCCTGGTAGCCGTTCAATTTCACCATCCTGCTGCAACCGGTTATGGAAACAGGAACGTTCACCCTGGTGGCAGGCTACCCCCTGTTGATCCACCCGTAAAAGCAGGGTGTCGGCATCACAGTCATGGTACACCTCCCGGATGATCTGGACGTGCCCGGAGGTAGCACCCTTATGCCACAGCTGTTTCCTGCTGCGGCTGTAAAACCAGGTCTGGCCCGTTTGCAGGGACCGCACCACCGCTTCCCTGTTCATCCACGCCACCATCAGCACTTCGCCGGATCCGGCGTCCTGTACCACCACCGGGATGAGGCCCTCGGAGTTGAACTTCAGCGCGTCTAAAAAGCCATCCTTAACCTCAAACAATGCTGCGCACCTCCACACCCCGTTCCGCCAGGTATGCCTTGGCCTCCCTGATGGAATGCTGACCGTAATGAAAAATGGATGCGGCCAGGACGGCGTCCGCCTGCCCTGCCGTCAGGCCTTCGTAAAGATGGACCAGGGAGCCTACCCCACCGGAGGCGATGACCGGGATGCCCACCCTGCTACTCACCAATCGGGTAAGGGCCAGGTCATACCCGTCCTTGGTACCATCCCTATCCATACTGGTTAAAAGAATCTCCCCCGCCCCCAGGGCCTCCACTTTCCTCACCCATGCCAACACATCCATGCCGGTGGGAGTACGCCCCCCGTGAATATAGACCTCCCAGCGTTCCTCCGCCACCTGACGGGCATCCACCGCCACCACAATGCACTGGCTGCCGAACTTCCTGGCGGCATCCCGCACCAGGTGGGGATTTTGCACAGCGGCGGTGTTCAGGGATACCTTATCCGCCCCTGCCTGCAGCATCTGCCTGATATCATCCACGTTACGCAGCCCGCCGCCTACGGTGAATGGGATAAAAACCTCTTCAGCGGTCCGCCGGACCACCTCATGCATGATCTGGCGGGCCTCCGAGGATGCTGTGATATCAAGGAAAACCAGCTCATCTGCCCCTTCCCGGTCATACTGGGCGGCCAGCTCCACCGGGTCACCGGCGTCCCTTAAATTAATAAAATTTGTCCCTTTAACCACCCGCCCGGCATGGACATCCAGGCAGGGGATGATGCGCTTGGTCAGCATGCCCCGCCCTCCCCGGTGCCCGCCGCCACCGCCAGCGCTTCCCGCAGGTTAATGGACCCGGTATAGAGGGATTTACCCAGAATAACCCCCTCCACGCCAAGGGGCTCCAGGTCCGCCACCAGCCGGATGTCGTTCAAGGTGGCCACACCACCGGAGGCAATAATCTTCAGGCCGGAGTTGATGGCCAATTCGGCGGTTTTTTCCAGGTTGGGACCAGCCATGGTCCCGTCCCGGCGGGTATCGGTATAAATCACCCTGGTGACACCCAGGGCCCGCACTTCACGCGCCAGTTCCAGGGCGGTTTTTTCCACCGTGGCCGCCCAGCCCTCCACCGCCACCTTGCCGTACTTGCTGTCAATACCGACCACGATGGCTTCCCCGAAGGCCTGGCAGGCCTCTGCCACCAGGTCAGGGTGGGAAATGGCCGCTGTGCCGAGAATCACCCTTGCCACCCCCAGATCCAGCAAGCGCACAATGGTCTCCATGGACCGAATGCCGCCACCTACCTGTACCGGAATGTCCACCTCCCCCACAATGGCCTGGATCACCTCCAGGTTGCGGGGAGCCCCGGCAAAGGCTCCATCCAGATCCACCAGGTGCAACATGGCCGCTCCCATCTCCGCCCAGCCGCAGGCCACCGCCACCGGGTCATCGGAAAAGACCGTTTCATCCTCTAACCGACCCTGGTATAGCCGCACACACCGGCCCTCCCGCAAATCTATGGCCGGGATCACTAACATGACACCACCAACTCCCCAAAATTTTTCAGCAGGGCAAGACCCCACCGGCTGCTCTTTTCCGGATGGAACTGCACGCCGTAAAGATTGCCCCTGGCCACCACGGAACTAAAGGGAATCCCGTACTCCGTCACCCCGGCGGTGATGGCAGCATCCCCTGGTGACACATAATATGAGTGCACAAAATAAAAATCCGTTTCCTCCGGGATACCTGCCAGCAAGGGGCATGCCCCCTGGGGCCGCACCTGGTTCCAGCCCATATGCGGTATTTTTAGACCGGGCGGCAGCCGGAGCACCCGGCCGGGCAGCAAGCCAAGGCCCTGGTGTTCCCCGTCCTCCTCACTGGATTCAAACAAAAGCTGCATACCCAAACAGATGCCCAGCAACGGCCTGCCGGATGTGGCAAATTGCTGCATCGCCTGGACCAGGCCTCCCTGGTGGAGGTTGGCCATGGCATCGGCAAAGGCACCCACCCCGGGCAGCACCACCCCGCCCGCTACCTCCACCACCTGGGGATCACTGGTGATGGAGGCCTGGTAACCCAGTTTTTCCAAGGCCTTTTGGACACTGCGCAAATTACCCATCCCGTAATCCACAATCGCGATCAAACTATTACTCCCCCCTATACCAGGATGCCCTTGGTGGAGGGGATACCCACCACCCGGGGATCAATGGCCAGGGCTTCCCGCAGCGCCCTGCCAAGGCCTTTGCACACCGCTTCCAGGATGTGATGGCTGTTGCGACCGGCCAACTGGCGGACATGCAGGGTGATTCCCGCCTGCACGGTCAGGGCCCGCAGGAACTCCTCCATCAGTTCGGTATCGAAATCACCCAGCCGCCCGGCAGGAACGGTCAACTCACAAGCAAGGTAGGGTCGACCACTTAAATCCAGCACTACCTGTACCAGGGCCTCATCCATGGGGATGACGGCATGACCATAGCGATTTACCCCCTGCCGGTCACCCATGGCCTGACGCAGGGCGGTACCCAGCACAATGCCCACATCCTCTACGGTATGATGGCCGTCCACCTGCAAGTCGCCCCTGGCCTGCAGGTCCAGGTCCATCAGACCATGCCTGGCCAACAGTTCCAGCATGTGATCGAAAAAGGGAATCCCGGTCCGGATTGCCGCCTTTCCGGTTCCATCAATATTCAAGCACAGGTTAATGTCCGTTTCCCTGGTTTGACGGTTCACCGATGCCGTACGTCCCACATTGCCCCCCCTCCCTGTATTACCGCACTTTCTGCCGGTCATTGGCCCCACCCAGTTCCTCCAGACGCACCTGCACCGCCCGGGCATGGGCAAACAGTCCCTCCACTTCCGCCAGCCGCACCACATCCGGTCCCTGGGCCAGCATGGCACCGGCGCTGCCGGCGATAACCGAAATGCGTTTGACAAAGGCCTCCACCCCCAGGGGTGAGTAAAAGCGTGCGGTGCCGCCGGTGGGCAGGATGTGATTAGGCCCGGCATAATAGTCCCCCAGGGGTTCCGGGGCGTAAGGACCCAGGAAAACCGCGCCGGCGTTTTTTATCCGTCCCAGCCAAGCCCACGGGTCCGCCACCATCAGTTCCAGGTGTTCCGGGGCAAAGGTGTTGGCCAGTTCCACCGCCTGGGCCAGGTCTGCGGTAATCACCGCCGCGCCAAAGGTGCCGATGGATTGGGCGGCCACCTCCCGCCGGGGCAGTAGGGCCAGTTGACGGGCCAATTCCTCCTGTACCCCTTGGGCCAGGGACCGGGAAGGGGTGATGAGCAGGGCGGAGGCCAGGGGATCGTGCTCCGCCTGGGAAAGCAGGTCCGCCGCCACAAAGGCGGGGTTGGCTGTGTCATCCGCCACCACCAGCACCTCGCTGGGACCCGCCAGCATGTCAATATCCACCTGGCCGTACACCTGCTTTTTGGCCATGGTCACATATATGTTGCCCGGGCCGGTGATCTTGTCCACCCGGCGGACACTTTCCGTGCCAAAGGCCAGAGCCGCCACCGCCTGGGCGCCTCCAACCTTATAAATTTCGTGTACCCCTGCTTCCGCTGCCGCCACCAGGGTATGGGGATTGATGCGGCCCTCCCGGTCCGGTGGGGTAGTCATTACAATTTCCGCCACCCCGGCCACCCGGGCCGGGATGGTGTTCATCAAAACGGAGGACGGATAGGCGGCGGTGCCCCCGGGTACATAAACCCCAACCCGCTCCAGGGGCCGGACCAGTAGCCCAAGCACCTGCCCGCTCTTCTCCGGCTCCAGCCAGGAACGGGGTACCTGGCACCGGTGAAAGGCGGTGATGCGCTGGATGGACCGCTGCAATGCATCCAACCAGACTGGATCCACCTGCCGGTAGGCCGCTGCCATTTCCTCCTCCGATACCCGCATCCCGCCGGGGCCAAGGTCCACCCCGTCAAAGCGGCGGGTATAGCGGAGAACGGCGGCATCCCCTTCCGCCTCCACCTCCGCCAACACCAGTGCCACATCCCGGACAACCTCCGCCAGGCCGGGATAAGACTTGTGTAATAGGCTCCTTACCGCCGGATCATGGGCTTCCAGAATGCGCAACGGCGACCCGTTATCCGCCATTTCCCACCACTCCCTTCAATGCCTCCACCACTTCCTGCAGGCGGTGATATTTGATGCGGTAGCTGACACGGTTGGCAATCAACCTGGCGGTGGCATGAAAGATGTCGGTCACCGCCACCAAATCGTTTTCCTGCAAGGTACGACCGGTAGAAACGATATCCACGATCACTTCGGCCAGCCCCACCTGGGGTGCCAGTTCGATATTGCCGTGCAGTTTGACCACCTCTACCTGCATCCCCCGGCTGGCAAAGTAGTCGGCGGCCACCCGCGGGAACTTGGTAGCCACCCGGCAGCGGTCCAAGCGGTTGAGGTCCGGGGGACCTTGCTCCCAAAAGACCCTGGGCACCGCCACCACAAAGCGGCAATAACCGAACTTCAAATCCACCAGCTCAAAAACATCCGCCCCAGCCTCCACTATGGTGTCCTTGCCCACCACCCCCAGGTCGGCGGCGCCGTAATCCACATAAGTAGGAATATCCGTTGGGCGGCAGATGATATATTTAATCCCTTCCCCGGGAAAATCAAAAACCAGTTTGCGTGATTCCGTTGCCACACCAGCTACCGGCAGGCCCGCCCGATCCATCACCCCAAGGGCTTCCTCTCCCAGCTTGCCCTTGGGCAGGGCAATAACCAATTGCTGCATACCCAAACTTACTCCTCCTCCGGCACCACTACCATGGGGATACCCCTGTGGCGGGCCATTTCTGTCAACTGGGCGGCGGTATGCCCGACAAGGTCAACCTCCACCGCCATCCCCCGGCTGCGTAAATCCCTGGCCCGGCCCATGGCCCAGGCCAGATCACCACCACCCACCAGGCAGTCCGGCGGGGATGCTTTTTCTTCAACATTACCCGCTGCCATGAGCACCCGTTCAATCCCCAGGGCGAAGCCGGTGGCCGGTGCGGCTGCACCGTAGCCCTCCAGCAGGCGGTCATACCGCCCGCCGCCCAAGACGGGAAAACCCATTCCGGCGGCATAACCCTCAAAGACGATACCGGTATAATAATCAAAATCCCGCAGGATCCCCAGGTCCAAAAACACGTGTTCCGCCACCCCGTAAGCCTCCAACCCGTCCCACAGGTCCCCCAACCCGGCCAGGGCAACCCCGGCTGGCGTGTCACCCACCTGACCAATGGCTTCCGCCAGTGCTTCACGGCCGCCGTGTAAGGAAAAGAGGCGGGTAATCCGCCGGCGTTCCCCGGCGGCCACCCCGTGCCTCTCCAGCAGCACCTCCACCGAAACCATGTCCTTGCGAAACACCGCCAGCTCCAGTTCCCGTGCCGCCGCAGCATCCAGGGCCAATTCGCTCAGGATACCCCTGGCCACCGCCACCTGGCCGATGCCCACTTTGAATCCAATTAGTCCACAGGCTTTTAGGGATTCCACCGCCAGGGCTATCACCTCGGCATCCGCCATACCACCACCCACACCCAGCAATTCCACGCCGGCCTGATAGAATTCCCGCTGCCGGCCGGCCTGGGTCTGCTCAAAGCGGAAGACATTGGCTGCATAGCACAGCCGGAGGGGCCATGGTTCGCCCTTTAGCCGCGCCCCGACCAGACGGGCAATGGGGGTGGTCATGTCCGGCCGCAGGGCGAGGATCCGCCCATGCCGGTCAATTAGCTTGAAAAGCCGGCTTTCTGCCTCCGGTGCATTACCGGCGGACAAAGTGGACAGGTACTCAAAGGAAGGGGTGATCACTTCCCGATATCCCCACTGCCCGAACAGGCCGATGAGCCTGTTTTCCAGCAGACGTTTACGCCGTGCCTCTTCCGGCAACCAATCTTTTAACCCCTCAGGGGTCTGAGGGGTTGGCGAAGGAAAAACCATGCATCTCAGTCCTTTAGCATGTTAAAGTATTAACGCAATGATATCATGCCTTCAGGAGGGCGTCAACCCTGCGTCAATACCCTTTGCTACCCCCAACCGTCCCAACACCAGCTTATACCCGTCCGCACCGTAATTAAGGGCCCTTTTCACCCTGCTGATGGTGGCGGTACTGGCCCCTGTCGATTCAGCAATGGCGGCATAGGTGTTTTCCCGCGTCAGCATCTGCGCGACCGCCCAACGCTGGGCCAGGGCCTGCAGTTCCGCCACGGTGCAGATATCCTCAAAAAAGCGGTAACATTCCTCTTCGCTTTCCAGTGCGAGAATAGCCCTGAACAGGTCATCCACCATATCGCTTTTCAGGCGGCTTTGAAACACCTGTCCCACCTCCTTGTTTGGGAGGAATTATTCTCCACCGCCAGGCCTTCTCCTGCACCGGAAAACCACCCCGCTGGCGCCATCAGAATAAAAATCCTATCCATAAGTGTGTATTATATCCCATTATTATTTAATATATCCCACAATCGTATTACCTGACAGGTGAAGTGGGGTTAAACAGAGAATAAACGCCATAAACTTGTGAATAAAGACACATACTTCAGGCCACAGGTCGCCATAACCGGCCACGAACCAGAGCCAGCCGAAAGGCTGGTTTTTGCATCCTTACGGCGGGAAAGGGCATGACAGGGGGTGAGATAAAACCGGACAGCCCGGATTGGGGTTCCAGGGAAAGGCTGTATATTATCGTCGGCATGGTTAAAAGAACACAAGGAGGGATTACCATTGGCCAGGGAAGGAATCTACATGGACACCAGCCTTTGCGTGGAGTGCCACGCCTGCCGGCTGGCCTGCCAGTTGCAAAACCAGCTTCCGCCGGAAGATACCTACATCAAGCTGAAATTTGTGGAAAGGGGAGAATTCCCCAAGGTGGCCCATCTCATCTGCCGCCAGAGCTGCCTGCACTGCCTGCAGGCACCATGTGTGGAGGTGTGCCCCGCCAAAGCGGTGCAAAAAAGCGCCCAAACCAGCCTGACTCTGTACGATGCCACCAAGTGTATCGGTTGTGGCCTGTGTGTGAAGGCGTGCCCCTTTGGGGTTCCCCAGTTAAAGGGCGGTAAAGCCCTGCGCTGTACCGGCTGCCCGGATTTGACGGAAAGCGGCAAGGCTCCGGCCTGTGTGGGCACTTGCATCACAAATGCGCTGAAATTCGGTGAGCGAGAACAACTCTCACAGGAAGGGGAAAAACGGGTAGCAGCCCTAAAGGGGACATTTCCGGACACATTGGTATACAGCCCCGCCCGCCTGGGCTTGCTCCAGGTGCTGCGGGACAAACCGGCTACCTTCAATTTACCATAAAACCGGTGATGAAGGAGGGATTAACAGTGCTTATCAACCGCCGTACCTTTTTGAAAACCACTGCTGCCACCGCAGCCTTGTTAACCGCCAGCCCGGTGCTGGACAAAAACTCCTGGGCCGCGGCCCAGTCCGGCACGCCGGTGGAGATCAAGCCCACCCTGTGTAACGGTTGTTCCAGCCATTGCGGAATGTGGGTACACACCCGGAACAACAGGGTTTGGAAGGCCACAGGGATGGCCGACCATCCCCGCAGCCGGGGCAAGCTTTGTGCCAGGGCCCACGGCGCCCTGACCTGGCAGTATGACCCCAATCGCCTGACCGTACCCCTAAAGCGGGAGGGCAACCGGTTTGTCCCCATCGGCTGGGACCAGGCCCTTAGCGAAATCGCAGCCAAACTGAAAACCATTCTGGACACAGCGGGACCGGGAACGGTATTTTACGCCCACAACCCCAGAGAAACGGGCGTATTCTACGGCCAGCGGTTCATGCACGCCATCGGTGCCCCTACCATCTGTACCCATAACGCGGCGTGCAACACCTCTCTGACCGCCGGCTTCGGCTTTGCCTTCGGCTCCACCCCAGGTGTGGACACCGGCAATGCCAAATACATTTTACTGATCGGACGCAACTATGGTGAAGGCATCCGCACCTCTGCCGCCACCAGCACCATGGGGGCCATCGCCAAGGGGGTAAAGGTGGTTTGCGTGGATCCCAGGCAGAGCGCCACGGCAGCCATTGCCACCGAATGGGTCCCTATCCGCCCCGGCGCCGACCTAGCGTTGGTACTGGCTATGTGCAACGTGATAATCACCGAAAAACTCTATGATGAGGTATTTATCAAGGAAAACACCGTCGGCTTCGATGAGTTTGCGGCTGCGGTAAAGGAATACACACCCCAGTGGGCTGCCCCCATCACCGACATTCCGGCCGATACCATCACCCGGTTAGCCAGAGAACTGGCGGCAGCTAAGCCAAGCTGTTTCGTGGACCCTTCCTGGAAGGGCGCCTTCGGCACCAACTACAAGAACAGCACCATCACCGCCTTTGCGGTTGGTTGCTTAAACGGCTTGCTGGGTAATATCGGCGCCACCGGCGGGCTGACTTTCTACCCCAGTCCATCCTTCGGCAGTCTTGATGCCACCAAGCACCCCGCCCCCCCCAGGCCCACCATTCCCAGGGCGGATGGTGCAGGGGTAAAAGGGGAGTGGCCCCTGGCCCCTACCGGACCGGGACTACCCCACTACCTGGCCCAAAAGGCCAAGGAAGGCAAGGTGAAGGCCGCCTTCATCCGCCACCACAACCCGGTGCGCAACTTCCCGGACCATCGGCACATGCTGGATGGGTTCGGCAGCCTGGAATTGCTGGTGGTCTTCGACACCCACCTGCGGGAAACCGGGATGGTTGCC
>DDKM01000051.1:0-2721 GCA_002339345.1 Firmicutes bacterium UBA2598
TTAAAAGAACTCTTCCGGGTCATCGATGCTGAAGTGACCCAGAGGAGGTAGTTGTTCCACATCCAGACCGGCCTCGTAAGGACCGAACAGTTCATTGATGTCTTTAATCACCTTACGGTTCAGTTTCATAATGGGTACATCCATGGGGCACACCCTTTCACACTCACCGCACTCGATGCACCGGCCTGCCACATGAAAGGCACGCACCAGGCCGTAATACTGGTTTTGGGACCGGTCAACGGATTTCTGCAGCCAACCCACCACAGGCTGGTCAAAACAGCATTCCCTGCAGTTACAGGCCGGACACACATTGCGGCAGGCAAAACAGCGAATGCAGCGGTCATAATGGGCAGCCCAGAAGGCGTATCTTTCTTCCACGGGCATAGCTTCCAGTTCCTGCACATCGGCAAAGCGGTCGGCTGTTTTCTCCAGTTCCGGCACCGGCTTGCCCAGCAGCACATCGTATACCACCGGATTCCTGTGGGTACAGGCCTGGCACTTGGCCGCTACCGGCACCTGACCATCCACCGCTGTTTTGGCGGCAACGGCCGGATCCTTTAATCCAGGACAAGGAATCCCGATCAGATAAACCCTTTCCCGCGGAAATTGTTTGTCCTGGATCAGGCGCTGCACCCCGCGGGAATCGCAGCCCTTCACAAACAGGGCGATTTTACCCTCACCATAGCGATCATCCAGCAGGTAAATGGCCAGGTTGTTCAGGCAGTAATCATCCCAAACCAGGCGGTCGGCGTCGGTGGATTTGGTTATACAGACCGGGGGGGACTGATACGGAAAGGTCCCCTTTTCCCAGCCCAGTACCCACTTCACTTCCCCCTTTTCCAACAACTCTTTGGCCATGGCCCGCATCTTTGCTGTAATATCGCTCATTCCACATCCCTCAACTTCCTGTTTGGCCCCAGGGCCTTAATGTCTTCGGTGAGCTGGGTGATGATCTGGGCGAAACGCGGACCCTCAGAGCCAGATACCCAGCGGGCCTGAAAACGCTGGGGATCAATACCGGAGAACTCCAGCATGCGCTGCATGATCAGGTAACGACGCCGGGTGAAATAATTGCCACTAGCATAGTGGCAGTCCCCGGGGTGTCAGCCGGCCACCAGGACAGCATCAGCCCCCTTTTGGAAGGCCCGCAATACAAACTGGGGATTTACACGGCCAGAACAAGGCACCCGGATCAACCGTACGTTATGGGGATAGGGGATACGGTTTAACCCGGCCAGATCAGCACCGGCATAGGCACACCAATGGCAACAGAAGGCTACCACCTTCGGTTCCCACTCCCCTTGGGGGACAGCGGGGGATTCCCGGACAGCATCTACAGACATACCGCATCCACCTCCGCAAGGATTTGTTCATCGGTAAAGCCCTTCAGGTTGGCCGAGCCAGACCGACAGGCCACGGTACAGGCGCCACAGCCCTGGCACAGGCCGCTGTTCACACTGGCCACCTGGCGATGTTGCTGGTGACCGTGTACCCTTTCGGTAATGGTCTTCAATTCAATGGCCTTGTAAGGACAGACCGGCACACACAGGCCACATCCCGAACAGGTAGCCTCGTTAATCTGACTGGTCATGGGGTCGGTGGCCATTTCCGTCTTGGAGAACAGGGCGGCTACCTTCATGGCGGCACCACTGGCCTGGGCCACTGTATCGGGAATGTCCTTGGGACCCTGGCAGGCACCGGCCAGGAACACCCCGGCGGTAAAGGTTTCCACCGGCCGCAGTTTGGGATGGGCCTCCTGGTACCAACCATCCTTATCCATGGAAACACCGATCATCTTGGCAATTCCTTCATGACCGGCACTGGGTACCATGGCGGTAGCCAGCACAACCATGTCTGCCTGTACTTCCACCTGTTTGCCGATGAGGGTATCTTCACCCCTGACAATGAGCTTTTCTCCCTGCTGGAAGATCCGGGACACCCGGCCACGCAGGTACAGAGCCCCTTCATGCACCGTCTTGGCCATAAACTCCTCGTAGGCCTTACCCGGGGTACGAATATCCATATAAAAGACGATGGCCTTGCCGTCAGGGATCTTTTCGATGACCTGGTGGGCATGCTTGGCGGTGTACATACAACAGGCACGGGAGCAGTAACCCTTGGCCTTGGCATCATCCCGGGAGCCCACACACTTGATGAATACCACTGTTTTGGGTTCCTTGCCGTCAGACGGCCGGACAATCTTCCCGCCGGTGGGTCCGGAAGCGTTGTTCATCCGCTCGAACTGCAAGCCGGTAATCACATCGGGCAACTCCCCGGCGCCGTATTCACCGTATACCTTGGTCCAATCAATAAGGTCAAAGCCCGTAGCCATTACAATGGCCCCAAAGCGATCCTGGATAATTTCATCCTGCTGTTCATAGTCCACCGCATTCCGCGGACAGACCTTCTGGCAGATTCCACAACGACCCCTGGTAAACAACCGGCAGTTCTGTTTATCAATGACCGGCACGGCTGGTACAGCCTGGGGAAAGGGAATGGAAATGGCTTTACGCTGCCCCAAACCTTGATCAAATTCGCTGGTCACCTTCTGGGGACACTTTTCCCAACAGGTGCCACAGCCGGTACAGAGTTCTTCCTTGACCAGCCGAGCCCTCTTGCGAATGGTCACATCGAAGTTGCCCACATAGCCGCCGACATTTTCCACTTCGGCATAGGTGATAATCTTAATGTTAGGATGCTGCGCCGCAGCAACCATCTTGG
>DDKM01000051.1:3030-10397 GCA_002339345.1 Firmicutes bacterium UBA2598
TTAGGATGCTGCGCCGCAGCAACCATCTTGGGTGTGCTAATTCAGGCAGAGCAATCCAGGGTGGGGAAGGTCTTGTCCAGTTTGACCATATTCCCCCCGATGGTGGTGTCCCTGTCCAGGAGTACCACTTCATATCCAGCATCGGCAATATCAATGGCGGCCTGCATGCCGGCAATGCCGGCACCAACCACCAGTGCCTTCCTGGTTACCGGAATGGTCGGAGTGCTCAAGGGGACATTGCGCCGCACCTTGGCCACCGCAGTCCTGACCAGGTCAATGGATTTTTTGGTTGCCCTGGGGATGTCGTTTTTGTGCACCCATGCACATTGCTCCCGGATATTGGCGATCTCAACCAGAAACTGGTTCACCCCTCCGTCTGCGGAGGCCTTCCGGAAAGTCTGTTCATGCAATCTGGGAGTGCAGCAGGCCACTACCACCCGGTCCAGTCCCTGTTCTTTGATGGCCGATTTGATCAAATTCTGGCCTGGTTCGGAACACATGAACTGGTAATCGGTGGAATAGGCCACATCGGGCATTTGCCGGGCAGCTTCCGCCACCGCCTTGACGTCCACCGAAGCGGCGATGTTGGTGCCGCAGTGGCAGACAAAAACCCCTACTCTCTTCAAGCCTCTTCCCTCCTTGTGGTGGGATGTCGCAAGACATCCTTGGCATCTAGTAAAGCCATGGGATTGACAAAATGTTTGGCCATCCCCAACTCCTTGGGTGCATAACCCATGGAAATGCCCATCAACTGGGTGAAGTAAAACACCGGCAGGTTATAGCTTCCACCCTGGCCGGATTTGACCTCTGCCTGGCGCATATCCAGGTTCAAAAAACACAGGGGGCACGCTGTGGCCAGGCAATCGGCCCCGGCAGCCTGGGCATTTTGGTATATGGCCTGGAGCATCGGAAAGGCTACCGAGGGCTTGGTGGTGCTATGGCCAGCACCGCAACACTCCACTTTATAAGCCCACTGTACCGGTGTCCCGCCCAGGGCTTTCACCAGGCGATCCATGGTCATGGGGTTTTCGGGATCATCAAACTGGGTCACTTTGGGGGGTCTCACCAGCAGGCAACCGTAGTAACAGGCCACCTTCAGGCCGGTCAGGGGTTTAACCACCTTGGCGGCAATAACCTCGCTCCCAACCTTGTTCACCAGCACATCCAGTAAATTGTAAGTGGTATTGGTGGCCCGATAATCCATTTCTATCACGTGACAGACATCCGCCCGGGTGGCTGACGATTCCCGCACCGCCGTCTCGGTATGCTTCATCCGGTTAAAACACGCGGCACATGGTACCGCAACGTCCAGCCCCTGCTGCTCGGCAATGGCCAGATTGCGGGCCGGCAATGCCAGAGCCAGCATATGGTTGGTCAGGTGGGCGGCGGAAGCGCCACAGCAGTTCCAGTCATCAATCTCAACCATCTCCACACCCAGGTGCTTGGCTACCAGCTTTGCGGAGATGTTATATTCGATACCGGTGGACTCCAGGGAACAGCCGGGATAATAGGCATATTTCACCGGGATTCACCTCCATGGGCCATGGAACGCTCAAAAATCCGCTGGACCGCGGCCTGGTTTTTGATCTTGTGGGGTATGGGGCTGATCTTGCCATCCAGAAACAGCTTGGGTGCCTTGAAGGCATCCTTCAAAGGCTGCATGGACAACAGGTTGTACTGTAAAATAAGTCCCATCTCGTGCACCCGGCCGTTTTTTGCCACCGATTTCAGGAACAGGTCATTAAACAGGTTGATGTGTTTTTCCGGTACAATTCCCGCCCTTTTGGCTTCAATGCGCACCGCTTCCATCAACCGGGGCAGATCCACCGCCCGCGGGCAGCGGGTATAGCAGGTCTGGCAACTGGCGCACAACCAGATGGTCCGGCAATTTAGCACCTCTTCCCGCATTCCCAATTGCAGCAAGCGAATTACCTGCCGCGGCGTATAGTCCATGGCAAAGGCCACCGGACATCCCGCAGAGCATTTGCCGCACTGGTAACATTCACTGACATGCACACCACTTTCCTGTTCCACATGATGCAGAAACCTTTCCGCACCGGCCAGGGCAGCACTCAGATCCAGATAATCCATTCGATCCCCCTCTTCCTTACCAGTGTATGTCTGCCTGCGAACCTGTGAACATGGCCTTGCGGGCCGGGAATGGTTTCTCCTTTGCACTTCCAAGTGCAATCTTTTTATTACGTGACATTCTGCACATGAGTCGTGCTATTCGGCAAACCACCCCGATTCTCCTGCAGTTGGCAGAAAATTTTGCCCGAGCATGGTATTGCCAGGGGCAGCATAATGTTCCAGGAGGGGGGTGAATTAGCCTGTTTACCTTGATTGGCGGATTGTTTTGCTTCTGGATTGGACTGTATCTTTTACGGGCAGGCCTGGAGGGAATGGCAGGCGGGCACCTGCACATGGTGGTGCACCGGATGGCCAGTACTCCCCTTAAAGGGATGGTGACGGGAATGTTACTCACTGCATTAGTTCAGTCCAGCAGTGCCATTACCGCCATCACCGTGGGTCTGGCGGCAGGACGGCTGATCACCTTCACCGGAGCAGTGGGGGTGGTGTTGGGAACCAATATCGGCACAACCGTCACCGCCCAGCTGGCAGCCTTCGACATAGTAATCCTGGCCCCTTACCTGATCACTGCCGGCCTGGTAATTGTGGTAGCTGGCGGCCACCCGGCCCGCTTGGCCGGCATTGCCCTATCCGGCTCTGGTCTTTTTTTTCAAGGCCTGTTATGGATCCATGACGGCCTTTCCAGCTTGGCCTCCGGCCCCTTTCTGCCTTCCCTGCTGCGTATGGCATCGGGCCACCCGCTGTTGGCAGTGGCAGCAGGCGTGTTAGGCTCCACTGCAGTCCAGTCCAGCAGTGTGGTCATCGCCCTGGCCATATTGCTCACCAGGCAGGAATTACTTACACTGCCCGCCGCTACGGCCATCGTCCTGGGCGCCAATGTGGGCACCTGTTCCACCGCGCTGCTGGCAGCCATGGGTAGCAATATCGCTGCCAGGCGGGTAGCTTTAGTGCACTTGGTGCTAAACGCCGGCGGTGTTTTACTGGTATTACCCTTCCTGACTTTCTTCACCCAGCTGGTGTCCCTTTCGGCCGCCGACCCCGGCCGGCAAGTAGCTAATGCCCATACCCTGTTCAATGTCATATCCTCCCTGGCCGTGCTGCCGTGGGCAGGGGGTTTCGCCCGCCTTGTAGCCCTTTTGGTGCCAGAAGGGAATAAAAGGAATTGAAGCGGTCAATGGAGTAATACTATTCTGGCGAAACAACCCGATATGATGGACTGGTGATTTTACAATCACTGCGGCTTGAACGGGAGGGAATCCAATGGGGGACTGGGATGTGGTGGTAGTGGGAGCAGGGCCGGCGGGAGCCATGGCGGCAAAGTTCCTGGCGGCAGGCGGCTTACGGGTGCTGGTACTGGAAAAAAGACGCCTACCCCGCTATAAGGCCTGCGGAGGAGGCCTATCTGCCAAGGTTACGGGATTCCTTTCCACCACAGGGTGGCAGGGGTGGCAAAAAACGGTGCAGGATGTCACCAAACGGGTAGTACTGACCTTCCGCGGGATGGATGGGGTGGAGGTGTCCTTTGCGGACCCGCTGATCCACATGGTGATGCGGGATAGCTTTGACCAATCCCTGGTGGAATGGTCCCGCCAGGCAGGTGCCGAACTATGGGAGGGCTTTGAGGTAAAAGCTGTGCAGGAAATGGATGGCGGGGTAGCGGTTGGTGACGGTAAAACAACGGTGACCGCCGGGTTCCTGGTGGCGGCGGATGGAGCCACCAGCCGTGTCGCTAGGCATCTGGGCATGACCGGTCACCGCCGGCTGGGTATGGCCCTGGAAGCTGAACTGATGGTGGACAGGCCGACCCTCCAAAGATACCAGGGTGCCGTGTGGCTAAACCATGGTAACGGAAACTGGGGGTATGACTGGATTTTTCCCAAGGGCGGCCATCTTTCCGCCGGGACCGGAACCTTCCGGCATAAGGCCCGGGTGGTCATGCAGGGGATTAACGACTACCTGGACCAACTGGGCGTCAGGGCGGAGTGCTTGTTGCATCGAAAGGCCCATCCCATCCCGACCTTGGTGCAAGACCACCCGATCTTGCACTCCCGCCGGTGCCTGCTGGTTGGTGATGCGGCGGGCCTGGTGGATCCCTTTTGCGGTGAGGGGATTTTTTATGCCCTGCAAAGCGGCATCATAGCAGCGGAAACCATCCTCCGGCAACCCAAAGCAGGCGAACCCGACCTGGGAAACTACAGCTGGAGAATCGGCAGGGAGTTACTACCGGAATTTAAGTACGCGAGCCTGGTGGCGAAACTGGTCTTCGGGCTGCCCCGGCTGATGCACCGGCTGGTTCAGAAAAAACCGGAAATTATGCAAATGGTGGCCAGTGTTGTCTTTGGTAGCCACAGTTACCGGGAACTCTATACCTTTTTGGCTGGCCAGCACTGGGCTCTGCGCAGGCTGGTGAGGTGAGGGCTATGTATAAAATAATTCCACCCGGATAAGGCTAAGGAGGAAGTTTAAGTAGCCATAAGGGGGTAACATCATTGGCGACAAGGACGGTAGTAGGCGTGTTTGCCTCCCAGCGCACGGCGGAGGAAACGGTAAGCGACCTCAGGCGTGCCGGCTTTGACCGGGAAATTTCCATCCTGGCCAAGGAAGGACAAAGAGGAGAAGGTGGTAACGATATCGGTGGGGCTACCATGCGGGCCGGGGGGGACATGGGCAATGTATCCAACGGTGTGACCACCGGTGGCGTGATTGGCGGACTGGCCGGATTGGCCGTAGGGGCCGGTGCCCTGGTGATTCCCGGTCTGGGACCACTGGTGGCTGCAGGACCCATCGCCGGTTTGCTTTCCGGCGCCGCCACCGGCGGGATAGCGGGCGGCCTTGTCGACTGGGGCATTCCAGAGGCGGAAGGCCGCAAGTATGAAGAGGATGTAAAACAGGGCCGCATCCTTGTTTCCGTGCGGGCTGCAGAACAAAAGGCGGATGAAGCGGCCAAGATCATGCGCAACCACGGTGCAGACCGGGTCAAAACCCATTAAAACCTCTAAGGAAAATGCCAAAAGGGGCTAACTGCCAAAGTGGCCCCTTTTTGGCTGGATTTTCCGGCAACTGCTTTGGGACAGCCCGAAGTCGTTTTATGGTTTAATTCGCCCGGGATGGGTATATACCTGAAACCGAGACCCCCTAGCCAACCCAATCACCGTAATTCCCAATTGCTGTCCGTATTCTACAGCCAGAGCGGTTGGCGCGGCCCTGGAAATGAGTACAGGCACACCCATCCGGACAGCTTTAGTCAGGATCTCTGAAGAAATGCGTCCACTGACCATTAGCAGTTTTCCGACGGTGACAATACCATCCAGCAGACATTTCCCTGTTACTTTGTCTACAGCATTGTGCCGCCCAATATCTTCCCTGATCACTAGTACCTCATCAGCGTCCGCGACAATAGCTGTGTGTACCCCCCGGGTGGATCGGTATTCGGTGGAAACCGTTTGTAAAAACCGGGCTAAGTTGACCACCTGTTGCCCACTCACCTGCAAATCTGTCTCCAACGGCTGGCAGCTCCGGACATCGGCCAAGCTGTAAAAACCGATGGATCCCCCACACCCGCTTCCCAGGTATCGCTTCCGCCAAAACCGTTCACCTAAGCTACCGGTCCCAGCAGTCTCCACCCAAATCAGACCGTGGGCAGGATCCGTTTCACATCGTAAAATGTCCGCCGGCGCCCGGATAATACCCTCATTAAATAAAAAACCGGCAGCCAGTTCTTTCTGGTATCCGGGGGAAGCCAGCAGGGTCACCAGTTCTTCACCGTTCAAATGGATGGTATATGGGTGTTCCTCCGCCGTCTCACCGGTCTTGCCAATTAGACTGCCCTTTTCCCACTGCCACAATTGTATCTGTTTACCCATAACAACTCCTCGTCAACGTTAACGGCTAGCTTTCTTGCGCCGTGCTTTGGGCGGCGGCGCAGTCCGGCGCTCCGCCTGGGCGGCATCAATGCTCTGTTTTAAAGCCTCCATCAGGTTAATCACCTTGGTGTCCCCTGGCCGTTCAGGCGTGGTTATATCATCCTCTACCACTTTGGTTTCGATTAGTTCCATCAGCGCCTGGCGGTAATCGCTGCGGTATTTATGGGGATCAAAGCCAGCGGTCAGGCTGTCCACAAGACTTTTGGCCATTTTCAGCTCATTGGGGTGTAATTGCACATCCGGGGCCCGCTCCGGCAGTTCGGCTGGATTCCGTACCTCCTCTGGAAAAAACATGGTACACAACATTAGGCAATCCTGGTAAATGCGAAGTACCGCCAGGTTTTCCTTCGTCCGTAACACAACCTTGGCTACTGCCACTTTGCCCGTTTCCCGCATGGTTTCCAATAACAGCCGGTAGGGTTTTACCCCGTATTCCGCCGGCGCCAGAAAGTAGGACTTCATATAGTAAATAGGATCAATTTCCTTTTCATCTACAAAATCCAATATTTGCACCGAACGCAGGGTATCCAGGGGCAGTTTTTCCAGATCCTCATCCCGGATTATGACATACTTGTCGCGCTCATACTCGTAACCCCTCACCGTTTCTTCCGGTGTAACCTCCCTGTTGCAGGACGGGCAAATCCGCTGGTATTTAATGGGTGTCTGGCATTGGGCATGTAGCAAGTTAAACTTGATTTCCCTGGATTCGGTGGCTGTAAACAGCTTGATGGGAATGGAAACCAAACCAAAGGAAATGGCACCTTTCCATACGCTTCGCATGATTTTCCCAGCTCCCGCCGTAAGGATTATTATTCTTTAGCATAACCCGGTGTGCACAAATTACACTGGATCCTGGTCCACCATTTCACCAGCATGATTGCCGCACACCTGTAGCAAACTAAAATCGGTGTACAGCAGGCGGGAAGGAGGAAAATTTTTGGCACGTAAAGGTAGCATCATGTCAGAAAGACTGAAGTACGAGCTGGCCAGGGAACTCGGTGTGGACCACATCGTAGCCACCGAAGGTTTCGGAGGCGTTTCCTCCCGGAACTGCGGTAATCTGGTCAAACTGGCCATCCAACGCGCCGAACAAGCCATCGCCAACCAGCCCAATCTGTAAGCTGTGCACCCGCCAGGTCCCCCTGGCGTTCCTACATAGTTTTATAGAAACCCGCCCCTGAAAACCCACCCCCTTGTGGGGTGGGATGAAAGGAGCATCGACCGTTAGGGCGACTGTTTTGCCCAAACATACGTTCCCGTGATATAATATACTTACGTTCTTTGACAATCAGTATGGGGTTGCAGCGGGTCAACGGGCCGCTGCGTAAAACTGATTCCCAAAAGAAACTGGTG
>DDKM01000043.1 GCA_002339345.1 Firmicutes bacterium UBA2598
GTGGCTAACCTGCCGCGACTGGGGGCAACCCAGTAGAAATAAGTAAAATGATCAAACAGGCAGTCCTCAAGGACTGCCTGTCTTTACGGGTGTGCCCGGCATGGGTGCAGGCTTGGCGGTGAAAGTCCGCTGGCGAACCGCCGTATGCCAGGCCGGCTTGTACGGTGGTGTAGGAGGGCCGGCGGTTAATCACCGCCCCCTATCCCAATTAGGGCCCCGTAGCAGCGTTAGGATTTGCCCCTTGCCCTTTCCGCCAGCAGCTTTGCCACTTCGCGCAGTATTCTGCTCGCCTCATCCGCCCCGATTCCAAAATTATGGATGTCCATGGCTACGCTGATATAGGGGGCAGATTCTTCTCTGGCCACCCATTCCAGAACGTCCTCGGGCAGGTGGCTGAAAACGGTTTCCGGTGGCAGGGGAGTATCGCCTACTAAAAACTCCAGCGGTATGTTGAGAGCCTGGGCTATTCGTGTCAGGGTCTCCAGCGAGGGGGACTTCTTGTTACCCCCTTCCAGCTTGGAAATGTAGGAGGGAGAGAGGCCGGCCAGCTCAGCCAGTTTGGATGCGGACATCCTTCGCATTTTCCTGAAGCGCCTGATTTTTGTCCCTAACAGCACCTGGTTTCATCCCCCTCCGGCATTATAGACCCCTGAACCGTATTTTTCTAACCATTGTACATAGCATCCTATTGACCAGAGGGAAATTATGCATCGGGACATTGACATACAGTGACCTCCAGGAATATCATATAGTCTGAAGGTAGTAAAAGGGAAAAATGGCTATGAAAGGGGAGAATCTTGGTGGAAAGGGATGACAGGTTCGTCCAGATAGCACTGTCACCGGCTGAGCTTGAAAAACTGCGTGAAGAACAAAGGCGGCTGGTTGAAGCGGTGGATAAAAAAGGCAGCCTGTTGGACCAGGAGGTTCTAAATATCAGCCGGAGGTTGGATGCTCTTATTATTCGCTGTTACCGCCACCGGCAATAACCCATTTTCATTCGACAATAGCCTTTCCAGTCATGGCAGCCCGGTTACAACGGGCTGCCATTTTTCAGGCTATCATTTTCTTGACAGCCCCGGGCGGAAGTATTAAGCTAGATTATATTGCCTGGAGACGGGAAATCATTGCAGCTGGGGGCTGATATGATGCACCTTGTAAGGGTTATTGAGGGACAGATTGCCGATGCTATGAAAAACGCGGCCGGGCGTGCCAGGGAGGCCGGTGACCTCCAATTTGCGAAAGTACCCGATTTCGTGGTGGAGGTGCCGCGGGAAAAGGCCCACGGGGACTTTGCGGTAAACCTGGCCATGCTGCTGGCCAGGCAGGCCCGCCAGAACCCGCGGCAGGTGGCGGAAACGCTGGTCCGGCACCTGGACACCACCGGGACCTGGATTGCCAGGGCGGAGGTGGCCGGCCCTGGATTTATCAATTTTACCCTGGACCATCGCTGGCTATACCAGGTCCCCGCCATTGTGGAGGGTCAGGGCAAAACCTACGGCCACTCCGAGGTGGGCCGCGGCCAGAAGGTACAGGTGGAATTTGTCAGTGCCAACCCCACCGGCCTGTTGCATATGGGTAATGCCCGGGGGGCGGCCCTGGGGGACAGCATCGCCTCCCTGTTGTCGGCAGCCGGTTTCGATGTCAGCCGGGAGTTCTACATCAACGATGCCGGCAACCAGATTGTCAATTTTGGCAAATCCCTGGAGGCCCGTTACCTGCAGTTGATGGGACGCAACGTCCCCTTCCCGGAGGATGGTTACCACGGGCAGGACATTGTTGAAACGGTGCAAAACATCATCAATCTGGTAGGGGATCGCTACCTGGACTGGGAACCGGAACCCCGGCAAGCCGCCCTGATCAAGTATGCTTTGAAGGAAAAGCTGGATGGCATCCGAACTGTGCTGGAACACTTCGGTGTACGTTATGACGTATGGTTTAGCGAGCAGTCCCTGCATGATTCCGGTGAAGTGGCCGCTACCATTGCCGAACTGCAGGAAGCTGGCCATATTTACGAAAGGGATGGGGCCTTGTGGTTCAAGGCCACTGCCTTTGGCGAGGAAAAGGACGAGGTGGTGGTGCGTCAAAACGGTGTACCAACCTATTTTGCGGCGGATATCGCCTACCACCGCAATAAATTCCAGCGTGGCTTCAGGTGGATCATCAACGTCTGGGGGGCTGATCACCACGGCCATGTCTCGCGCATGAAAGGGGCCATGGCTGCCCTGGGGTATGATCCCAAGTCCCTGGATGTGGTGTTAATGCAACTGGTCCGCCTGTTCCAGGGGGGCGAGTTGCTGCGCATGTCCAAGCGTACCGGCCAGTACATCACCTTGAATGAACTGATTGAAGAGGTGGGCGTGGATGCCGCCCGTTACTTCTTCGTGATGCGCAGTGCGGATAGCCACCTGGACTTTGACCTGGACCTGGCCAAATCCCAGTCGGCGGACAACCCGGTGTATTATGTCCAGTATGCCCATGCCCGTATTGCCAGCATCCTGCGTCAAGCTGCGGAAATGGGCCACCAGTTGCCGGCGGCCAGCGAATGTGATCTCACGGTGCTGACGGATCCATCGGAACTGGACCTATTACGCAAAATCGCCGACTTCCCCCTGGTTGTTGAAGGCGCCGCCTTGGCCCTGGAACCCCACCGGTTGACCCGGTATGCCCAGGAGTTGGCTACCCTGTTCCATGTCTTTTACACCAACTGCCGCGTACTGGTTCCAGAGGAGGAACTGCGCGGCCCGCGCCTGGTATTGGCTGGTGTCACCCGGATTACCCTGGCCAACTTGCTGGGTTTGATTGGCGTCCAGGCCCCGGACCGGATGTAAGGCAAGGATGTCAGTGGGATTATCATCACAAGAGGGTGCCCTGCGGGGCACCCTTTTCCCTTTGGCACCCCGACCGGATCACTGCAACCGGCCAAGGACCCCGTTACCCCTGTGCTTGACAGGCTTTGACGGTAAAAGATAGAATATGTAGAGTAAAATGGGGTCCCGTTGGACAGGAGGATTGACATGACCAAGTTTATTTTTGTTACCGGTGGTGTGACCTCTTCCCTTGGCAAGGGCATCACCGCCGCTTCTCTGGGCCGGTTGCTGAAGAGCAGGGGGCTCAGGGTGGCCATCCAGAAGTTCGATCCCTACATTAACATAGACCCGGGTACCATGAGCCCCTACCAGCATGGCGAAGTATTCGTCACCGATGACGGGGCGGAGACGGATCTGGACCTGGGCCATTACGAGCGGTTTATAGACATCAACCTCAGCAAAAATTCCAACGTTACCACCGGCAAGATTTACTGGTCGGTTATCAGCAAGGAGCGTCGGGGTGATTACCTGGGTGGCACCGTCCAGGTGATTCCCCATATCACCAACGAAATCAAGGAAAGAATTAACCAGGTGGCGGTGGAAACCCGTCCCGATGTGGTAATCACCGAGATCGGCGGTACGGTGGGGGATATCGAGTCCTTGCCCTTTCTGGAGGCCATCCGCCAGCTGAAGAGTGATATGGGCCGGGATAACGTCATGTACATCCACGTTACCCTGGTACCCTTTTTACGGGCGGCTGGAGAGGCCAAGACCAAACCCACCCAGCACAGTGTCAAAGAATTGCGTAGCATCGGCATCCAGCCGGATGTCATCGTCTGCCGATCGGAAGCCCCCATTTCTGCCGAGATGGAGGAAAAGATCGCCCTGTTTTGTGATATTGACCGGGAGGCGGTCATCCAGGCGGTGGATGCATCCAACATCTACGAGGTACCCCTGAAACTGGAGGCGGAGGGGCTGGACGACATTGTGGTGGAGCGCCTCAAAATTAACTGCGGTCCTGCCGTGCTGGACGAATGGCGGGAACTGGTGGAAAAGTGCCGTAATCCCCGCCACACCGTAACCATTGCCCTGGTGGGGAAATACGTGGAACTGCCGGACGCCTATTTAAGCGTGGCGGAGGCCTTGCGCCATGCCGGCATTTACCACCAGGCGAAAATTGATATCCGCTGGGTTTATTCCGGCGATGTGCAGACCGGTAATGTTGAGCAGTTGCTGGGAGGTGTGGACGGCATTCTGGTACCCGGCGGTTTCGGTGACCGGGGTGTGGAGGGCAAAATCCTGGCTGCCCGCTTTGCCCGGGAAAGGGGTATTCCCTACCTGGGGCTGTGCCTGGGGATGCAGCTGGCGGTGGTGGAGTTTGCCCGCCATGTGGCCGCCATGCCCGGCGCCCATAGTTCGGAATTCGACCCCGTCACGCCCTATCCGGTGATTGACCTCTTGCCGGAACAAAAGGGTATCCAGGAAATGGGAGGCACCATGCGGCTGGGCAGTTATCCCTGCCGGTTAGTTCCTGGTTCCAAGGCCTATGCCGCCTATGGAACGGAAATGGTGGATGAACGTCACCGCCACCGTTACGAACTGAATAACGATTTCCGTCACCACCTAACCGCTGCCGGTCTGGTCATCAGCGGCACTTCCCCCGATGGCCGTCTGGTGGAAATTATCGAGCTGGCGGATCACCCATGGTTTGTGGCCTCCCAGTTCCACCCGGAGTTCAAATCCAGGCCCAACCGGCCCCACCCCCTGTTCCGGGAATTTATCGGCAATGCCCTGGCCTGATAATGAAAAAACCCGACTTTGGGCTCCTGCCAGAGTCTTTTCAATGGTTCGGTGGTATATGGGCGGATCCGATCAGTTAAACTAGAAACAAATTAACGGGAGGTCAAGGTTCTTGACTTGGGAAGCACGGATTATTTCCCCGGCGGAAAGAGACAGGTTTAACGCCTTTGTGGCCAGATCTCCCAAGGGCCACATCCTCCAGTCCTACGAATGGGGTAATGTTAAGGGCAGGACCGGCTGGGAACCCATCCGGTTTGTCATTGAAGATGACGGTGAGATTATTGCCGCCATTGCTATCTTAAAGCGGGTGATCCCGGGCTTCCGGTACAGTATCCTTTATGCCCCGCGGGGGCCGGTGCTGGATATCCATGACTCCCGGCTTTTTGATTATCTGCTGTACCGCCTGCAGGATGTGGCCAGGCAGCATAAGGCCATCCTGTTGAAGATCGATCCCGATGTGCCGGTACAGGATGCCGCCTTCACCGATTACCTGCGCCGGGCGGGATTCCGCCCCGCCCAGAAAGGGGTGGGCTTTGAGGGGGTTCAACCCCGCTTTGTTTTCCGGCTGGATATCACCCCTGACCTGGATCAACTGATGGCCAATCTGCACCCAAAAACCCGTTATAACCTCCGCCTGGCACAAAAAAAGGGGGTTACGGTACGGGTAGGCACCCGGGCGGATCTGGAGCCATTTTACCGCATCCTGGTGGAAACGGCAGAAAGGGACCGGTTCCTCATCCGATCCTTTGATTATTTTGCCATTCTGTGGGACGAGCTGGTGGAAAACAGCCTGGCCCGGCTGTTCATGGCGGACTATGAGGGTCAGCCCATTGCCGGTGCCCTGGCCTTTACCATCGGAGACAAGGCGTGGTATATCTATGGCGCTTCCTCCAACCGCCACCGTAACGTGATGCCCAACTACCTTTTGCAGTGGGAGATGATCACCTGGGCCAAGTCCCTGGGATGCACCATGTATGATTTCCGTGGTGTTCCAGGCCATCTGGCGGCGGACAACCCCCTTTACGGGCTGTACCGGTTTAAGAAGGGCTTCAATGGAACCTATACCGAGTTTGTGGGTGAATATGACCTGGTTTATTCCCCCTTCTTTTACTGGTTGTGGAACACGGCGGAGCCGTTATATGCCAAGGGGATTCGCCGGCTGAGCAGATTAAAAAAGGCCTTGCGCAAGGGTGCCAAATAACTTCCGATGGCACGAAACAGTAAGCTCTGCTCACCGGCGGGGCGGTTTGGCTAGCAAAAAAGGTGGGTGATGCCATGACGTTCAGCCCTTGGGAACAGCTGCGGGGTTCCCGCTGGGTAGAGGTGGATACCGGAGCCATTTTGCATAATCTAAACCTCGTCCGGCAGCGCTTGCAGCCGGGTGTGCGCCTGCTGGCGGTGGTCAAGGCGGATGCCTATGGTCACGGCGCTGTGGAGGTGGCCCGCACCCTGGTGGAGGGCGGGGCGGATATGCTGGGGGTAACCACCGTCGAGGAAGGTGTTGAACTCCGGCAGGGCGGTATCCAGGCGCCGGTGCTGGTTTTCGGGCCGGTGCTGCCGGAGGAGGTGGTCCTGGTGGCCAGTTACCGTCTCATCCCCTCCCTGCCCGGTCCGGATCAGCTGGAGCCATTGGCAGCGGCAGCCCGGGAGGAAGGACGAACCATGGATGTTTATATCAAGGTGGAAACCGGCATGGGGCGCACGGGGGTGATGCCCAGCCAGATAGTGTCCATGGCCCACGCCATCCGGGGCTACCCGGAACTGAAATTGGCGGGGGTGTATTCCCACCTGGCGGCAGCCCAGCACAACCCGGCCCTCTCCCGCCGGCAGTTTGAACGCCTGGCGGGCGCCCTGGCGGAACTGGAAAGGGAAGGAATAAACCCGGGCATCCGGCATATCTGTAATAGTGCGGCTGCCCTGCTGTACCCGGACATGCACCTGGACATGGTGCGGGTGGGCACCCTTTTATACGGCCAGCATCCCGGTGGGCCGGGCGAGGCCGCCCGCCTGGGACTGCGTGACCCCTGGCAGGTCAAGGCCAGGATCATCCACCTGCGGGATGTACAGGCCGGCACCGGCATCGGCTACGGGCAGGATTACATCACACCCCGGGCGACCAGGGTGGGGGTAATCGCCTTCGGTTATGCCGATGGCTTTGCCGTTACCGCCAGGGTACGCCCCCGGACCCTCCGGGAGCTGGCTGCGGCCCTGGTGAAAACACTGCTTTCCTACTGGGGCCGGGGCGGGTTTGAGGTGTTGGTGCACGGAAGGGCCGCCCCCGTGGTAGGCCGGGTGGGGATGCAATTATCCATGGTTGATCTGGGCCACTTACCGGCGGTACATACCGGAGATGAGGTGGTGATTGCCACCCGCCGGTTGAACACAAATCCCCGTTTGCCCCGGGTGTATGTGCGGGACGGGCGGCCGTACCGGATCAGGACCTTGGCCGGTGATTATCAGTTTGAACACAGTGCGGCCGCCGATTAGGTGGCAGGGGAGGTATGGCCTTGCGGCGAAAGCTGGTGACATGGCTGCTATTGGGAACCACAGGTTTGATACTGGCAGTGGCGGCGTTGTGGGGGGAAGGGGCCGCTCCCGGCAAGGGTGGCAGGGGACAGGCAGTGGCCCTGGTGACGGTGGAGGGTGTGATCACTGGCGGTACGGTGGATCTTTTCATTGCTGGATCTTCCGCCGGCAGTGTCATGGAACAACTTCGGCTGGCCAGGGAGGATGCCAGCATCGCCGCGGTGTTGCTCCGCATCAATTCCCCCGGTGGCAGTGCCGCCGCCTCCCAGGAGATTGCCGATGAGGTAAAAAGGGTGCGGGAGGCCGGGAAGCCGGTGGTGGCCTCCTTGGGTGATGCCGCCGCCTCCGGCGGTTACTGGATCGCCGCCGTAACCGACCGCATCGTGGCCAACCCTGCTACCATTACCGGCAGCATCGGTGTGATTATGGAGACCGCCGATCTGCGGGAACTATATGATAAGATTGGCATCGACTTTCATGTATTTAAAAGCGGGCCGCTGAAGGATATGGGGTCTCCCGCCCGGGACATTACGCCGGAGGAGCGCGATGTCTTCCAGGGCATGGTGAATGACATCTATAGCCAGTTTGTGCAGGTGGTGGCTGAGGGAAGGCGGATGACGGAGGAAGAAGTCCGGCGGTTGGCAGATGGCCGGGTTTTTACCGGGCGCCAGGCGGTGGAACTGGGCCTGGTGGATGATCTGGGCAATTACTATGAAGCATTACGTATCCTGGCGGAAATGGCGGGTCTACCCCCCCAACCGGAGGTGCGCTCCATGGCCAAACCTGCTCCCTGGTGGCGGCACCTTTTGACCGTTGTGAGCCATGTGGTTGCACCATGGCAGCAATCTGGGGGAGCCGTCTACCGGCTGCCGGTAATCAGGTAGGGGGTGGCGGTATGACCGGGCCGGAATCGGTAGCACCTATCATCGGTAAAACCTTTGACCCCTGGGAGGCCATCGGCGGAGTACTAACCAGTCCTGTGCAAACCCTGGCGGCGGTGGTTGCGGCGAAACCGGTGGGTATGGCCGCCGGTTTGGTGTTCGCCATTTCCGCCTTTGCCACCTTCCTGGGCCTGCAGGCCGGAGTTGAAGATCTGCCGGTACCCGGCTTCCAGGGCGGTGCAGCCACATTGGCACTTTCCATATTGGTGGGAATGGTGGTGCTGGCCCTGTGGTTTATGCAGGCCGGGATCGGTGTATTGCTGGCCGAATTGCTGGGCGGGGTTGGCACAAGCCTTGGCCTGTTGGCGGCCCTGGGTTTTGCCCACCTGCCCAGCCTGGTGGCAGCCCTGGTGGATTTCCTAATGGGTATGGCTGGACTGGGGCAGGGGCTGCGGGGACTGGTAGCCTTTGCGGCGCTGGTCTGGGTGCTGGTTTTGCAGGTCCATGCTGTACGCCTTTCGTACAGTCTGTCCACAGGAAAGGCGGTGGCGGTGCTGGTCATCCCGTTGGTGGTTGCTGTGATGCTGGCTATCGCTGTGGTTATAGCGGCTGGTCTTGCGGTCACACCCCTGTTGCCCCAGTGGCACTAACCGGGCACTAGTGCAAATAATTTCATGGTCATCCCTCCAGCAAGCAGGAATTTCCAGATGAAGGGGGAATACACTATAGCTGCTTAGTGGATATCGAAGCGCCCATTGGCTGGGAGGGTATCTGGAACTTAGGAACGGGGGGATCTGTAGTGGCTGTGGCGGCAGGTATCCAGAGGAAAGGTCCTTTACTGCTGGTGGTGGATGACCAACCCGGTGTGCGGCGGCTGCTGCAGGAGGCCCTTTCCGGTGAGGCTCTGGATATTCATCTGGCGGCAGGCGGGGACGAGGCGCTAAAAATCATTAAGGAACACCCGCCGGATATCCTGATGGTTGATCTAAAAATGCCTGGGATGAGCGGACTGGAGGTTTTGCAGGCGGCCAAATCCATGGGATACCGGGGAGAGGCTATACTGATGACGGCATATGGAGAGGTGGATTCCCCAGACCAGCTAAAAGAGCTGGGAATTCACTACCACCTGACCAAACCCTTCGACATTTTTCAACTGAAATCCCTGCTAAGGGAAATTTCGGGACTGCACCGTATATCCTGAGCCGGGGAGGCTCTTTTTTTTTGGACCCGTGGCGCAGGAATCCGCAGGAAGTTGCCGAATAAAAACTGTTGAAGGAGGTCGGAACATGCTGATATCCACCTCAACCACGGTGGCTTTCAGGTGCCCCGCCTGTGGGCGGATGGAATTCAAACTCTTTACCCTCTTTGGCCTGAAAAAAAGCTGCACCCTTTCCTGCACCTGCGGGACGGTGCTGCTCACCATATCCACATCCAACTGCCAGCGGTTTACCCTCTTCAGCAGGTGTGATCTGTGTGAAACCAGCCACCGCTGGTACTATAGCCGGCAGGAGATGCTGTCCGGCGGGGTAAAGGAAATCACCTGTCCTGGTACCGACCTGGAACTCGGATACATTGGCAGCAAGGATACCATCCAGCGCCACCTGAAGGAACAGGACTGGTCCCTGACCCAGATGGCCCAGGAACTGGGTTATGCCGGGTATTTTGACAGCCCCGATCTCATGTATGACCTATTGGATACCCTTTATGCCAAGGCGGAAGCCGGCGGCCTGAAGTGCCAGTGTGGCAACTGTAACATTGAGATGGAAATTTTTCCAAACCAGATTGAACTGCGCTGCGGGCAGTGTGGTTGCAGCGGAACCATTGGGGTGCAGGCGGACCATGAACTGAAGCCCGTGATGGATGCTCAACAGGTTCTGATTACGGTGGAAGGGCTGCAGTGGCACAGTGTCAGGCCCACACCCCGGCCCCGGCGGTCCAAAAAGTAGTGTAACGGCGGCATCGGCGGGTTAAGCTAACCACCGGGCCGCTTATATTTTGCCAATACCGTGAGGAGGAGAGACCACATGCCCTTAGTTGATCTGAAAACCCTGATGGAACAGGCAGAGGCGGGCGGTTACGCCGTAGGTGCCTTCAACTGCAACAACATGGAGATTGTACAGGCCATCATCAGGGCTGCGGAGGCGGAAAAGGCACCCGTGATCATCCAGGCCAGCCAGGGTGCCATCAAGTATGCGGGCTTAAGTTTTATCACCGCCATGGCCAAGGTTGCCGCCGCCCAAACCACCGTACCGGTCGCCCTGCACCTGGACCACGGTACCAGTTTTGCGCAGGTGGTGCGGTGCATTGCCGACGGGTTCACTTCGGTGATGATCGACGGCTCCAAACTGCCCCTGGAGGATAACATTACCCTCACCAACCGGGTGCTGGAAGTGGCCCGGGCGGTTGGCGTATCGGTGGAGGCGGAACTGGGGAAAATCGGTGGCACCGAGGACGATGTTACCGTTGATGAGCGGGAAGCCCTTTTTACGGACCCGGTGGAAGCCAAATATTTTGTGGAAAAAACCGGCGTAGACGCTTTGGCGGTGGCCATCGGGACCGCCCACGGCCGTTACAAGGGCATCCCCAAACTGGACTTTGACCGGTTGCAGAAAATTCGGGAGCTGGTAAAAGTACCCATTGTGTTGCACGGTTCTTCCGGTGTTCCCGATGAAGCCATTCGGCAAGCCATTGGCCTGGGTGTACGCAAGGTAAACATCGACACCAACATCAGAGAAGCCTTTGTCAAGGGAGTCAAGGAGGCGTTGGCCAAGAATCCTGATGAAATCGATCCCCGGATGATTTTGGGTCCTGCCCGGGAGGAAATGACAGCTATCGTGCGGGAAAAGATTAGGGTTTTCGGCAGTGCCGGTAAGGTCGGGTAGAGGACGCCATGCACAGAGCTGGCCTATTGCTCCGGCTTGCTCTAAGTATAGACCAGGCTGGCCAGGAAGTAGTATAACGGGATTCCCACAATGATATTAAAAGGAAAGGTAATCCCCAGGGAAGTGCCTAAGTACAAGGAGGGGTTGGCGGTTGGTAAGGCCATCCGCACAGCTGCCGGAGCGGCTATGTATGAGGCGCTGGCCGCCAGGATGGTGAGCAGGGTGGTTCCCCCCAGGCTCAATCCGATTGCCATCCCCATCATTAAGCCTAAACCCGCGTTTATAATCGGCATAAACAATCCAAATCCGGCCAGGAGGAATCCGGCCAGCTTGAGGTCAGCCAACCGCCGACCCGCCAGAAGGCCCATATCCAGCATGAACAGGGTTAGAACCCCTTTGAACATACCATCGAAAAAGGGGGCTACCTGGGTTACCCCTTGCGGTCCGGTAATGAAACCAATAACCAGTCCGCCGGTGAGCAGTAGGATGCTTTTCCCCAGAAAAGCCTCCCGGAGCAATTTATTGGAAAAAAAACTTGCCTTTCCGACCCCACTTGCGGTCCTGTACTGGGTGAGCCCGGCGCAGACTATGGCAATAACAATGGCAGGGCTTTCCATTAACGCCAAAAGGGCAACCATGTACCCTTCAAAAGGAATACCCACTTGGTTCAGAAAGGACATGCCAGTAATAAAGGTGACCGCGCTCACCGATCCGTAGTGGGCGGCGATAGCGGCAGCATCAACGGTATCCAGTCGGACCACCCGGGTTAGGATGGCAAAAGCAATTACCGGAATAGTTGTTCCCAGCAAAATAGCGGCAAAGGCAGCTGTCCACACTTTACCCAGCCCAACTGCCGCGATTTCCGCGCCACCCTTTAAGCCAATGGCCACCAGAAGGAAAATGGCCATGGCTTTGCTCATGCCATCAGGTACTTCCAAGTCCGATTTGGCCCAAGAAGCCAGTACGCCGAAAGCGAAAAAGAGAATCATCGGTGATGTGAGATTGGAAAGAGCCAATTGCAACAGGCTTTCCAGGGTAAACAAAAACCAACACCTCCACTACCCCTTGGCAATGAAGTGTTGATTTACTCTACAACTGGCCTTTGCTTGGTGACAAGCAACTGCCCCTTGTCCAGTCCATCTGACATCAGGGATAAATATTTCTATGGCTATTAACTTATCATTTCTCACCATTGTTTGTCAACCATGAAGGATTAATCATCTTTCGACAGAAGACCCCCACCTCTACCAGGTGGGGGAGGTTCACCCAGCCGAAAAGTATGCTGTATACTTGAGGTGGAAGCATTGACAGATGTTGGGTCTGTAAATATGCTAGTATTGCGGACAGAGCAATAGGGTTAGGGCGGCGGAAGACTGGACGAAGGGCGATCTTCCCGGGCACGGGTTCCGGAAAGATGGCCGGTCGTAAAGTAAGCCAACACATCTACCTTTATCAAAGGTAAGTGTTGGTTTTTGTTTTGCCCAAAAACTGGTACGAGGGGTGAACTCAATGATGGATGTGCTGGTAGGAATCGTGGTGGAAAAGCAGTCGGACCTGGCGATTATGAAGCTAGCCCATGATGTTTTGCAGGCGTTGGATATTCCGTCAGAGGTAACCGTCATGGAAAACCTCGCAAATCCCCTTGAAAAACTTTATCTTTATGGCCGTGTTGCTGAGCAACGGGGATTGGGGGCGGTCATTACTGGCGGGAATGGTATACCTGGCTTTGTGAAAGCACTGGCTTCCACAGTTCAGGTTCCCGTTATCCACGTCCCCTTGGGTTCTCCCAGTGCAAATGAAAGTCCGTCACTATCCAGTGCCGAACTCTGTAATACCCATTTCCTTCTGGTGGTCACCGAACCGGGTGATGCCCATGTGGCTGGCCTATGGGCCGCGCAAACACTGGCCATGAAACACCGGTCAGTGTATGACACGCTCCAGCGGCGAATGGTCGTTTAGCAGCCGGGTTAAAATTGAAACTTGTAGATGACCGTCTTGGAGGGAAGGTATGATGAAGTTAACCAAAGGACAAATGGAAGCCGAAATCAGCACCAGGATCATCCAGTTTGAAAAAGAGCACATGGGGCGGGGCCCTACCGAAGCAAAAACCTTTTTACTGGAAGACATGATCCTGGTACGTCTCAAGAATGTGTTAACTCCCGCCGAGCATCAACTGGCCAAAACCCAGGAAGGCAAAGGGTTGATCAAACAGGTTCGTGTACAGCTTTTCGAAAATTCCCGTGCCATCCTGGAGGATTTGATAACCGCCGTAACGGGAGCTTCAGTTGTCAGTATTCATTCCGATATCAGCACCACCACCGGTGAACGGGTGATCGTGTTCATTCTAAACATGCATGTAAAGGAAATAATCGGCGATAAATAGAGAGGAGTAGCCAAGATGCCGTTTCGCAAAATACTAATTGCCAACCGCGGCGAAATTGCCTTACGAATTATCCGGGCATGTCGCCAGATGGGAATTAAAACGGTAGCCGTCTACTCAGAGGCCGATGTTACGTCACGGCATGTCGCTGAAGCAGATGAAGCATACTGTGTGGGGCCTGCTCCTGCAGCCGACAGTTACCTTAATATCCATCGGATTTTGGCTATGGCCATGGTAGCCCACGTTGACGCCATTCATCCGGGATATGGGTTTCTATCGGAAAACGCCAATTTTGCGACCGCCTGCATGAAATACGGTTTCAAATTCATTGGGCCCGCCGGGGCAGTAATAGAGCTGATGGGTAAAAAGGTAGCCGCCAGGCAAACCGCAGTTGCTCTGGGGATTCCGGTGGTACCCGGTAGTTCTGTGCCCGTCCGCAATATAAAGGAGGCCGTTCGTACAGCAAGGGAGCTGGGTTATCCGGTATTAATCAAGCCATCAGCAGGCGGGGGAGGTAGAGGCCTGAGGGTGGCTAGGAGTGAGTATGAATTAAAGGATTGCCTGGCATCCTCCCAGCGGGAAGCCAGCCTTTCTTTTGCTACAGCCGGGATTTTTATGGAAAAATACCTGGAAAAAGCCCGGCACGTTGAAGTTCAGATTTTGGCCGACCAGTACGGCAACGTTGTTCATTTGGGAGAACGCGATTGCACCGTTCAGCGCAGGCATCAAAAGCTGATTGAAGAGAGTCCGTCACCGGCGGTAGACCAGAAGCTGCGAGAAAGGATGGTCACGGCAGCCACCAGGCTGGCCGCTGGCATCGGCTATACCAATGCCGGCACAGTAGAATTTGTGCTGGATCATGAAGGCAACTTCTATTTTATCGAAATGAATACCCGTATTCAGGTGGAACACCCTGTTACCGAAATGGTTACCGGGATTGACCTGATCCAGCAGCAAATCCGGATTGCCGGCGGTGAAAAGCTGAATATCACCCAGGCCGATATCATCCCGAAAGGCTGGGCGCTTGAATGTCGCATCAATGCGGAAGATCCGGAACGGAATTTCCTGCCCTGTCCTGGTACCATCACTCTTTACCAAAAGCCCGGCGGGGAAGGCATCCGGGTTGACGATTATGTCTATAGCGGGTATACCCTTCCGCATTTTTACGATTCGATGTTGGGTAAAGTCATTGCCTGGGGTAATACCCGCCAAGAGGCCATCAACCGGATGAAAAAGGCCCTTGGTGAATTCAACATTTATGGTATCAAAACAACACTGCCTTTCCATCAAAAAATATTAAGCCACCCTGCTTTTTGCCAAGGGCAGGTATTTACTACTTTCGTACAGGAAATGCTGGAATCCGAACAACCATACAGGCTATTGGCGGCCGGTCTGCAAGCCGTAAAATAATCGTATTTCGGGAAATAATATAATAAAGTAAGCCTTGAATATGGGAACCTCAAAGGGGGGTGAAGGGGCATGAAATCAAAGGTTAAATGCATGGTGGAAGAATGCGTCTACCAGGAAAGAAGTTATTGCACCGCCGATGCCATTGAGGTACGTTCCAGTGGCCGCGACCGGGCAGTTAAAGGCTCCGATGGGACCGCCTGTGAAACCTTTCGGCCGCGCATGTAGAAATTGGTTGCTGAAGCCCCCCTTGGGGGCTTTTCTTTATTCTTTCTGCTGGAGGAATTTGCATGCAGGTGACGAAGGTGTAATTACTGTTTACTGTCACTATGAAGAACAGGGGGTATATTTTTGCGACTGTTTATTGATACAGCCAATGTACAGGAGATCCGGGAAGCAGCATCATGGGGGGTGATCAGTGGCGTTACCACCAACCCTTCCCTGGTGGCCCGGGAGGGCAGGGATTTCAAGGAGGTTGTGCGGGAGATCTGCAGCATTGTGGATGGTCCCATCAGTGCGGAGGTGCTCGGTCAGACCGCGGCGGAGATGGTGCCGGAGGCAGTGGAACTGGCCGCCTTGCATCCCAATGTGGTGATTAAAATTCCCATGACGGCGGAAGGCTTGAAAGCGGTGCGCCAGTTGGGGGAAAAGGGGGTCAACACCAATGTCACGCTGGTCTTTTCCGCCAACCAGGCCTTGCTGGCCGCCCGGGCCGGAGCCACCTATGTGAGTCCCTTTGTTGGCCGTTTGGATGATGTCGGGCAGGATGGTCTGGCGGTAGTGGGTGATATCGTGCAGGTCTTTGCCCAGCATGGCCTTGGCACCGAGGTGATCACCGCCAGTGTCCGGCATCCCCTGCATGTTCTGGGGGCGGCCAAACTGGGTTCTGATATCGCCACCGTGCCCTTTGCGGTGCTGAAACAGATGCTGCAACACCCCCTCACCGACCTGGGTATCCAGCGGTTCCTGGCGGATTGGGAGAAGGCAGGTATGGGTAAATAGATGGATTGAACTGGCAATACTAACAAATGGCAGCATGGGGGAGGAAGGACAATGGAGAGGGAACTGACACTGGAATTTGCGCGGGTTACTGAGGCGGCGGCCCTGGCCGCCGCCCGCTGGATGGGGAGGGGAGACAAAAACGCAGCGGATCAGGCTGCCGTCACCGCCATGCGGCGGGTTTTTGACTCCATCCAGGTGGATGGTGAGGTGGTGATCGGTGAAGGAGAAATGGATGAAGCCCCCATGTTATATATAGGAGAGAAAGTGGGCACCGGTTGTCAACCCCGGGTGGATATCGCCGTGGATCCCCTGGAGGGCACCAATATAGTGGCCAAGGGACTGACCGGGGCCATCTCGGTGCTGGCGGTGGCAGCCAAGGGCTGTCTGTTGCACGCTCCGGACATGTACATGGACAAAATTGCCGTGGGTCCAAGGGCTGCGGGTAAGGTGAACCTGGATGCCCCGGTGGAGGAAAACCTGGTCGCCGTTGCCCGCGCACTGGGTAAGGATGTTTCTGACCTGACGGTGGTGGTGCTGGATAGGCCCCGGCACGACGGGATTGTGACGGCGGTGCGGCAGGCGGGAGCCCGCATCCAGCTCATTTCCGACGGGGATGTTTCCCCGGCGGTGGCCACTGCCTTTCCGGAGTCCGGTGTGGACATCATGATGGGGATCGGCGGGGCGCCGGAGGGTGTGCTGGCTGCTGCCGCCCTGAAATGCCTGGGCGGTGAAATGCAGGGCCGCCTGGTGCCATCGGACGATGGGGAACGGAGCAGGGCCCTGGCCATGGGCATTAACCCGGTGGATAGGCTGCTGACCATGGATGATCTGGTACGGGGCGAGCAGATCATCTTTGCTGCCACCGGTATTACCGACGGTTCTCTCTTGAGGGGGGTACGCTACCACGGGGCTGCTGCCATAACCCACACGGTGGTGATGCGGGGTACCACCGGCACTATTCGTTTCATCGAAGCCCGCCACCGCCTGGATAAGAAGTCCTGGTGGTTGTAGGAGGTGTTGTTGCTTGCATATAACCGAGCTGGAAAGCAAAACCATGGCGGAACTGTACCAGATAGCCCGCGAGATGAATCTGACCGGCTATTCCCGCCTACGCAAAAAGGAACTGATTTTCGAGATTATGAAGGCCCGGACGGAAAAGGACGGACACCTGATGGCCCAGGGGATTTTGGATATCCTGCCGGATGGTTACGGGTTCCTGCGACCCTTTACCTACCTGCCCAGCGGGGATGACATTTACGTATCCCCCTCACAGATCCGGCGCTTTGATCTCCGTACCGGGGACCGGGTGGCCGGCCTGGTGCGGCGGCCCAAGGACAATGAACGGTTCTTTGCCCTCCTGCGGGTGGAATCGGTCAATGGGTTGGATCCGGAAACCTCTCCCCAGCGTCTCCACTTCGATGCCCTCACCCCCATTTACCCCAAGGAAAGGCTTACCCTGGAAACCACCAATCCCGACCCGGCAGCCCGGATCATCGACCTCATTGCCCCCCTTGGAAAGGGACAGCGGGGCCTCATCGTGGCGCCGCCCAAGGCCGGGAAGACCATCCTGCTGGTGAAAATCGCCAATGCCATCGCCGAAAACTATCCGGATGTAGAATTAATGATCCTGCTCATTGATGAAAGACCGGAAGAGGTCACCGATATCGAGCGGTCCGTCAAGGCGGAGGTGGTCAGTTCCACCTTTGATGAATTGCCGGACAACCATGTGAAGGTAACGGACATGGTGCTGGAACGGGCCAAACGCCTGGTGGAACATAAAAAGGACGTGGTAATCCTGATGGACAGCCTTACCAGGCTGTCCAGGGCCAATAACCTGGTCATCCCTCCCAGTGGCCGCACCCTGTCCGGCGGGGTGGATCCGGCGGCTTTACACCGGCCCAAAAGTTTCTTCGGCGCTGCCCGGCGGGTGGAGGAGGGTGGCAGCCTGACCATCCTGGCCACCGCCCTGGTGGAAACCGGCAGCAGGATGGATGAGGTGATCTTCGAGGAATTTAAGGGTACCGGCAACATGGAACTGATCCTGGACCGCCGGCTGGCGGAACGGCGAATTTTTCCCGCCCTGGATGTGAAGCGTTCCGGCACCCGCCGGGAGGAACTGCTTTTATCCAAGGAGGAACTGGAACTGATGTGGCATTTCCGCCGCCTTACCCACGGTATGGGGTCCGCCGAGGTGACGGAAATGCTGCTGGATGCCATGCATAAAACCAAGACCAATGCCGACCTGCTGCGCGCCCTGCCCAAACTCTTTCCCGCCAGTGAAAGGTGATATGCCATAATTTGGAGGTATAGCCTGCCCCCTCCAGGGTCAAAATAGCCTCTGAGTGACCCTGGCAGCAAAAACTTCCAGGAATCTCAAAATGAGGTGAGAATGAGTTTGGATAGCTACTGGATACGCAGGTCGTTGGCGGTGATGATGGTACTGGCAGCCCTGCTGGCAGTACCGGCTCCGGCCAGTGCCCGGTTGGTGGACGCCCTGTGGGAAGGTAAGGTATCCCGTCCTCCCACCCTCTTTATGGAAAGGCAGGGTGAGGTACGGACGGTGATTGTACGAAAGGGGGATACCCTTTCCAGCCTGTCCCACCGGTACGGGGTAGACCTGGAGGTGGTGGCAGCCATGAACGGTATGATCACCAACTCACCCCTCCTGGCGGGTCAGGTGCTGCGCCTTCCTGCAGAGCAGGAGCGCCTGTACCGCGTACAGGCCGGTGACACCATCTGGCAGTTGGCCCGGTTGTTCCGGGTGGACGCCAACCGGATTATTGCAGCCAACGACTTGCAGAACCCGGACAGGCTAAAGGTAGGTCAGTTGCTGGCCATTCCTGGGGGCAACACCCGGGAACTGGCTGACTTGCGGCGCCAGGGATTACTGGCTTCCCGCCAGGCAGCCCGCGGCGCCATGGACTGGCCGGTGCTGGGGGTGGTCTCCTCTCCCTTTGGTCCAAGGAGTAGCGGTTTCCACCACGGGGTGGATATCGCAGCCCGGACCGGTACCGCCATTTTGGCTGCCGCTGCTGGAGAAGTAGTGTTTTCTGGTTGGAAAAACGGGATCTACGGGCGGGTGGTGGTCATCAACCACGGTGATGGTTTGGCCACCCTCTATGCCCACAACTCCGTCAACCTGGTGGCGGAGGGGGACCGGGTGGAACAGGGTCAGATTATCGCCCGGGTGGGGAATACCGGTAAGACCACCGGGCCCCACGTGCACTTTGAGGTGCTCCGGGACCAGTTGCCCATTGACCCCATGACCTTCCTGGTTCAATAACGCCAAACCAAACCATACAGGCTTCAGGGTCACAAAGGGCTGTGGGCTGCCACAGCCCTTTCCATTGCCGCCGGCGGTCCCGCGGGGTCCTGCTGGCAGGATTTCCTCCCTTGCCCGGCGAAGGATCCTCTCCTTACCCGGGAAAGCCCGGACCGCCCCATGGCAAACTTGGTCTGACGGCCATTGGCGGCTTGCCGTGCACCTGTGGCAGGCGGCCCGGGCTTTCCCTCCCGGTCGCCGGCTCCGTATGCCGCGTCCGGGCAAACCTGCAGAGAGAGGAGCTTTATCTTGTACCATACACTGTTTGCTACCGCCGATGGCCGGATGTACGACTTTCCTGGCCTGGCCCTGGCCGGCCGGTGGGGGGACCGGTGGGTGGAGCCGGAACCTGATGAAATGATGCTGCTGCCGGACGGAGCCACCCTGGTGATGCTGCCCGGCCGCCACCCGCTGGGTATCGATGCCCGTGGCCGCTTTCAGCCCCTGGCGGAAAACCCCTACGGAGAAGCTGGTCCGGTGTGGGCGGTGGGTGCCCTGCTGCCCCAGGGATTTACCCGGACCCTGCTGCCCGCCTTCCCCCCTCCCCGGAGCGGGGAAAAGCCCCTGCACCTGCTGGGCTTCACGGCAGTAGGGGTACGGGACGGCCGGTACTGGGTGGCGGCCATGGCCACCGATGCCAATGACCGGTGGAACCCACGCCACTTCAATACCGCTGACCTGGCGGACCGGGTACGGGACCTGCAGTCCCAGTACCCCGGCAACCGCCTGTACCGGCAATTTGCCCATTGCGCCCTGGTTTACGGCTGCTTCACCGCCCAGAACCTCTTTTACCGGCGGTGGGAGGCAGCGGTGGCCGCTTCGCCGTCGTGTAATGCCAGCTGCCTGGGGTGTATCTCCCTGCAACCTGCGGAATGCTGTCCCTCACCACAGCAGCGGATTGATTTTGCCCCAACCACCCGGGAGATGGTGGAGGTGGCGGTGCCCCACCTGGCCCAGGCGGAGCATGCCATCATCAGCTGGGGGCAGGGTTGTGAAGGTGAACCACTCCGGCGTTACCGCGCCATTGCCGCCGCCATCGGCGAAATCAGGGGGCAGACCGCCCGGGGAACCATCAACATCAATACCAACGGGGGATCCACCAGGGGGGTGGAGGCTGTCTGCCTGGCGGGAGCGGATTCCCTGCGGGTGAGCATTAACAGCGCCGTGCCGGAAACCTACCATGCCTATTACCGCCCCGGGGATTATAACCTGGGGGATGTGCGGCGGTCCCTGGCCTTAGCTTCCCAGGCCGGGGTGTATGTGTCCTTAAACCTGTTGACCTTTCCCGGGGTGAACGACCGGGAGGAGGAGTTGGAGGCCCTGGTGGAACTGATTGCTGCCACCGGGGTAAAGCAAGTACAGTTGCGCAACCTGAACATTGACCCGGACTTGTACATGGCGGCCATTCCGCCTGCCAGCGGGGAACTGCTGGGCATTACTGGCCTGGTAGAGGTTTTACGGGCGGAATTCCCGGCCTTGGCCATCGGCAATTACTCCCGCCCTGTGCGGTAGTCCGAAGTCATCTGAGCAATGCAGAGAGCCAACTTGGGCGGAGTATCACAAGTGAAGGTATGGGGTTGTGCGCGCGAAATACGAAACCCTTGCGCACGTAAAAACTTTAAGTTACAATGGGATAACCGGAGATGGCTATACCGTGCTGGGGAGCCTGTGATACATTCCATATAGCCCTTTAGGGCCATATAGAATAGCCCTAAAGGGTACTGGCTGAAACAGGAATGTGATGATAAGATCAAGCTAGAAGAGGCAACATTAAGCCCCCACGGGGCTTTTAATATACCTAAAAATGTGAGAGTAATCACAATCACAAAGGAGGGAAGGGGTTGACCGGTTTCCCGGCCCAGCTATTTTGAGGAGGTGTTTTTAGCATGGCAATGGCGCGTAGTGTGGGGACGTTGGCTTCCCTGGCCCTGCTGCCCAAAACCGATCTGAAAGGTTTGGTGGAAAGGCTGATGGGGGAGTTTACCGTGGTAGGGCCCGTCCCCAAGGGCAAGGAATATGTGTTTAGCCCTATCCAGAGCGCCGGTGACTTGGCCCTGGATTACGGTACAACCATTCTGCCGCCCAAAAAAGTATTGCACCAGCCCTTTGAAGTTCTCTTCTCCTTTCACGAAACAGAGGGTATTTGTGAGGCCAGGGAGCCGGAACGGAAACAGATCCTGTTTGGACTCCATGCCTGTGACGTGTATGCCATACAAATCCTGGACAGGGCATACACCTTGGAGTATCCAGACCCATATTATGGAATAAAAAGGCAAAATACGTTAATAATCGGGTTGAATTGCCACCAGGTTGGTCCCACTTGCTTTTGCCAGTCCATGGGAACCGGCCCGGGCATGCGGCAGGGCTATGACCTCCTGTTGACTGACTTGGGTGATCAGTACCTGGTGGAGGTGGGCAGCAGCTCTGGGGAGGCCCTGGCCGCAGCCTTACAGCTTTTCCCCGCTCCCAGGGTAATGCTGGTGGAAAAAGAAAAGCGGCTGGATGAGGTCCGGCGCAAGTTCCACAAACGGCTGCAGACCACTGGTTTGCACGAATTGCTGGAAGACAATTTCCGGCATCCGGTTTGGGAACAGCTCATGCACCAGTGCCTGGCCTGCGGCTCCTGCACCATGGTGTGCCCTACCTGTTTCTGCTACAACGTGGTGGATAAATTGGATTTAGGCCTGAAGAGCGGGAAAAGACAGCGGGAGTGGGATTCCTGCATGCTGCTGGAATATGCCCAGGTGGCCCTGGGACACAACTTCCGCAAAGATCGGGATGCCCGCATCAAACAAAGGGTTTATCACAAACTGGTATATTATGAGCCCCAGTTTAGCACCATCGGCTGTGTAGGGTGTGGCCGGTGTATTTCCGCCTGTGTCAAGAAGATCGATTTCACCGAAACCATTGCCATTTTAAGGGGGGAGTAACATGATCAATCCCTTCCAGCCGGAACTGGCCCGGATTGTGGACATCAAAAAGGAAACCTACGATACCACCACCTATACCTTTGCCTTTGCGAAACCAACGGTGCAGGCGGAGTTTGGCTTCCTGCCCGGCCAGTTCAACATGATTACCCTATTCGGTATCGGCGAAGCCCCCATTTCCATCAGTTCCGACCCCGATGAGCGGGACACCTTTCAGCACACCATCCGCCACGTGGGTAACCTCACCAATGCGCTGAACAGGCTCCAGATTGGGGATACGGTGGGGATTCGAGGAGCCTACGGCACGGGGTGGCCCATGGATTTGCTGACAGGCAAAAACGTCCTCATTATAGCCGGGGGGATTGGCCTGGCCCCCTTACGTCCGGTGATCACCCAGATTTTCCAGCGCCGGGAGGATTTTGACCGGGTGGAAGTGCTGTACGGTGCCCGTAGCCCTGGGGATATGCTGTTTACCGACCAGTATGAAATATGGGCCCAGCGCCTGGGAGTGAAGCTGACGGTGGATGTGGTACCCAGGGGTGAACAGTGGCTCCACCAGGTGGGCGTTGTTACCAAATTACTTGCGGTAATGGATTCTGTGCCGGAAAACACTGTCGCGCTGACCTGCGGGCCGGAGATCATGATGAAATTTGTGGTGCGGGATCTGCTATCCATGGGGTTTGAACCGGAACAGATTTATGTATCCTTGGAGCGCCGGATGTCCTGTGGCGTGAAAAAATGCGGCAAGTGCCAGATTGGTCCCAAATTTACCTGCCGGGATGGCCCCGTTTTTGCCTATGCGGAACTGTTGACCCTGCCGGAACTGGAGTTGGGGGGTGTGGGCAGGTGAAGGCAAAACCCAGGATTGCTATTTATAAAATGAGTTCCTGCGCCGGATGCCAGCTGGAATTTTTGAATCTGGAGCCGGTGCTGCTGGATGTGGTAGGGGCACTGGATTTCAGTTATTTTGTCATGGCTAGGCGCGGCAACCTCCCTGGCCCGTATGACATCGGCTTTGTGGAGGGAGCCATTACCTGTGGGGAAGAAATTGAAAAACTGAAGCAAGCCCGCAAGGATTGCAAGATGCTGGTGGCTTTGGGGACGTGTGCCTGTTACGGCGGCCTGCCTTCCATCAAAAACTGGGTGCCCCAGAGGGTGGTGGAGGGCTTGGTATACAGTGACCTGTCTGCCATCCATTCCACCAAGGCCTACAGTATAGACCAGTATGTGGAAGTGGACGCTTTCCTGAAAGGTTGCCCCGTCAACAAGGATGAGCTGGTGGAATTTATCAAGGGTGCCCTGTTGGGGATCAGGCCCTATCTACGGCCCCACAGCGTATGCGTGGAATGCAAGCTGCACGAAAACGTGTGCTTGTTTACCAGCAAAGGGGAGGTGTGCATGGGCCCCGTCACCACCGCCGGTTGCGGTGCGTTGTGTCCCTCAAATGCCAAGGCCTGTGACGGCTGCCGGGGACCTGCCAATGATGCCAACACCGAGTCGCTGGCGCACGCCTTTTTGGCACACGGCCTGCACAAAAACGATATCATCAGGAAGTTTCGCAAGTTTGCGGGATTAACCCCTGAGTTTAGCAAAGGAGTTGAGGTGGTATGAGCGGCAAGCACATCCGTGTGGATTACCTGGCCCGGGTGGAGGGTGAGGCTGCCCTGGACGTCAGGGTGCGGGATGGTTCAATTACCAGCTTGCAGCTCAATGTCTTTGAGCCACCTCGCTTTTTCCAGGGGTTCCTGGTGGGCCGCAAGTATGATGAGGTACCGGGCATTGTTTCGCGGATTTGTGGCATTTGCCCGGTTTCCCACCAGCTGACCTCCATCATGGCCATTGAGGACGCCATGGGGGTTAAGGTTTCCCGGCAAACCAGGGACCTGCGCAAGCTTTTTGCCTTAAGCCAGTATATCCAGAGCCACGCCCTGCACATTTACCTGCTGGCTGCCCCAGATTTTCTGGGCTATGAAAGTGTATTGTCCATGGTGCCGGATCACCTGCAGGTGGTGGCCAGGGCGCTCAAGCTCAAACGCCTGGGCAATGACCTGACCACCCTCATCGGCGGGCGGGAAGTCCACCCCGTTACAGCGGTGGTGGGTGGGTTTACTGCTATCCCCTCCAGGGCGGATCTGCTGTCCATCAGGGAAAGGCTGGTGAAGGCCAAGGCTGACGGCCTGGCCACCATAGAACTGATTGCTTCCCTGTCCCTGCCGGATTTCCAGTGGGACACCGAGCACGTGGCCTTGACGGCAGACGGCGAATACGCGGTGAACGCAGGCCGGTTGCTGTCCAATAAGGGTTTGGATATCCCGGTATGGGAATACCGTGGCCACATCAAGGAAAAACATGTGCCCCATTCCCATGCCCTACACTCCTACATCGAGGGACGGGGTTCCTTCCTGGTAGGCCCCCTGGCCAGGGTAAACCTGAATATGGCCAGAATGATGCCAGAAGCCCGGCAGGCGGCAATGGACAGCGGGGTGTTCCCCAGCCTGAACCCCTTCCACAGCGCCCTGGCCAGGGCGGTGGAACTTGTGCACAGTATTGAAGAATCCATCCTGCTCATTGACCGTCTGGAACCGGTGGAGGAAGAACGGGACTACGTCATCCAGGCCGGTGAGGGGTTTGCCATCACCGAAGCACCCAGGGGCATCCTCTACCACAGTTACAGGATCAATGACCAGGGCGTTGTGGAGGCAGCGGACATCGTCTCTCCCACTGCCCATAATGTGCACAACATGGAGCAGGATTTATGGCGTTTTGTTCCCACCGTGTTGGACCTGCCGGAAGAAGAAGCAACCCTGAAGTGTGAGATGGTCATCCGCAACTATGATCCCTGTTTCTCCTGTTCCGCCCATTTCCTCAAAATGAAAGTGGATCGGGGTTAACATCATGGAACTGGTAATTGTTGGGTGCGGCAATCCCTTGTTGGGGGATGACGGGGTAGGGCTGGAGGTGGTGCGGCGGCTGTCCGCCGCACCCCTCCCCCCCGGAGTCCGGGTGGTGGAAGCCGGCCTGCCTGGGTTGACGTTACTGGATATTGTCCACGGGTACAGGCAGGCGGTGATTGTGGATGCGGTGATGGCCGGACTGCCGCCGGGGGAAGTGCTGTGTTTTAGCGATGGTGAACTGCCGCCTCCTGGTTACAGCCGCTGGTCGCTGCACGGTGTCGGTCTGGTGGAGGCCTTGAAACTGGGGCGCCTGTTGGGAGATGGCTTCCCTGAACAGCTGACAATTTACGGCATTCAGGTGGGCAGTGTCAACCTGGGTGAAGGGCTTTCCCCTCCCGTACTGGCGGCAGTGGAAACGGTGGTGGATCGTATTGGTAAGGAAGTGCTGGTTAGATCATAACTGTTTTGCCAGCAGCCCGTGTTCCATGGCAAGGCGCACCGCCTGCATCCGGTTTTTGGAACCCAGTTTTTCCATAATGTTTTTCAGGTGGTTTTTTACCGTATTTTCACTGATCACCAGGGTTTCGGCAATTTCCCGGTTGGTAGCACCGGCTGCCACCAACCGTAACACTTCCTTTTCCCTGTGGGACAGGATAACCTGCTGCTCCGGCTGTTTCTGATGCCTGGCCATGCTTTCTAAAATCCTACCGGCCAGCACAGGAGGGATAACCGCTTCCCCCCTGCTGATGCCCGCCAGGTAAAAAAACAGATGGGCAGGTTCAATTGTTTTTGATAAATACCCCTTGGCCCCAGCCTTGATTGCCGCCATCATGGTTTCTTCTCCATCCATCGTGGTCAGCACAACCACTTTGATCTCCGGAAAACCATGGCAGATATGGCGAATTACCTCAATACCGTCTCCTCCCGGCAGGTTGATATCCATCAATACCAGGTCAGGCTGCAGCTCTGGCAGTTTGAGCAGAAGTTCTGTCCTGTCCTTGGCCTCACCAACCACCTCCAAATCATCCCTGTTCTGCATCAAGGAGGTGAGTCCCTTACGAATCAGGGTCTGCGGGTCTGCCAGCATCACCCGGAGCTTCCCAGGCGGTGCTTCCTTTGCCGGTACCCATTCATCTCCCCGTTTTCCCTCCATTTGGCCATCCCCCCATTAACAAAGGTCCATCAGGGCCAGAGGAAATTGCATGACACTGATCTTTTTCCATATCGCGATTTTAAAACCCTTTTTTGTTTTGTTCATTATGGCATTCATTTGCCCTTAATAGCCAGGAAAAAAATGCAGTGGCCGTTCTTTGAAATTGTACCCCACATGGGTGATGGTGGTCAAAGCAGCCAATTGCATCGCAAAAAAAGGTGTGTTATAATTGAACAGGTTTTTATTGGGGTTCATGTGCTGGCGGGAAAGAGGTGAACATTCGTGAAGGAAAAGATCCACCCCAAATATGAAACAGCCAATGTTACCTGTGTCTGTGGTAACGTTTTTGAGACCCGCTCAACCAAAAAGGAAATTAAGGTTGAAGTCTGCTCGAACTGCCATCCCTTCTACACCGGCTCCAAGGTCAGGCTGGTGGAATCCGGGGGTCGGATTGAGAAATTCAAAAAGAAGTACGGCATGTAGGAGAAGCGGAGCGCAGGCTCTGCTCTTTTTCTATCAGCCCGTAAAAAGGAGGTTTAGCCGTGGCCGGTAACCACCAGTACGGCGGGCAGGCGGTTATTGAAGGTGTGATGATGCGCGGGGCCAGGCACCTGGCGGTGGCTGTGCGCCGCCCCGATGGCGACATTCTCGTGGATGCCAGGAATATTAGTTCCCTGGGTGAACGATTCCCTGTCCTGCGCCGCCCGGTGCTGCGCGGGGTGGTGGCGCTGGTGGAGGCGTTGACCCTGGGGATACAGGTGCTAACCTTTTCCGCCAACCAGTCGGTGGGTGAGGAAGAGGAAGAACTGAGCAAGGGTGAAATGGCCCTCACCATTGTGCTGGCCGTCGGACTGGCCATCCTGCTCTTTATCATAATCCCCACCACAGCGGCCCATTTCATGCGCACGTACCTGGCGGGCTTTTGGCAGTCCCTGGCGGAGGGCTTGCTGCGTATTGTCATTTTTCTTTTGTATATTATCACCATTTCCCGCATCCGGGATATCCAGCGGGTGTTCCAGTATCACGGGGCGGAACACAAGGTCATCCATGCCTATGAGGCAGGTGAGGATTTGACGGTGGCCAATGCCCAGCGGCACACCACCCTGCACCCCCGCTGCGGTACCGCCTTTTTACTGATTGTAATGGTGCTAACCATTTTGGTTTATTCCCTTTTGCCCCCCATGGACATTTGGGCCAGGATCGGTTCCCGCATCCTCCTGTTGCCCCTGGTAGCCGGGTTGGGTTACGAGATACTGAAACTCTCCAGCCGCAATTTACAACGTCCCCTCATTAGGGCCCTCATCGCCCCCGGGTTGTGGCTGCAACGGCTGACCACCAGGGAACCGGGGGACGACCAGGTGGAGGTAGCCATCAGTGCTTTGCAGGCGGTGTTGGCACAGGAAGAAGCTGCCCGTTCCCAGGACATCGCCGTCTAGTACATTACTTGGCAAACCGGGAATGGTTGAAACCGTGACCTGTTGCCGATCATAGGTATGAGGTGATTTGGATGTATGACAAGCTGCAGCATTTGGAAGAAAGATACGAAGAATTGACCAATCTCCTGGCTGACCCGGTGGTGATTGCCGACCAGTCCCAATACCAGAAAAATGCCAAGGCCCTGGCGGCCCTGACGGACATCGTGACCACCTTCCGGGAGTATAAACGGGTATTGCAGGAAATGGAGGATGCCCGGGCCATGCTGGCGGATAAGCTGGACCCAGACTTCCGGGAAATGGTTGCCGCCGAATTATCCCAGCTGGAAGAGCGGGAAGGGAAACTGGTGCAACAACTCAAAATTCTCCTGCTGCCCAAGGATCCCAATGATGAGAAAAACGTCATCATGGAAATTCGGGCGGGCACCGGCGGTGAGGAGGCCGCCCTTTTTGCCGGCGATCTTTTCCGCATGTACAGCCGCTATGCCGAGAACCGGGGCTGGAAAACGGAGGTGCTGGACTCCAATCCCACCGAACTGGGTGGTTTCAAAGAAATCGTCTTTGAAATCAGCGGCCAGGGCGCGTACAGCCAGCTGAAATTCGAATCCGGCGTGCACCGGGTACAGCGCATACCCACTACGGAATCCGGTGGCCGTATCCATACCAGTGCCGCCACGGTGGCGGTGCTGCCGGAGGCGGAAGAGGTGGATATCCAGATCAACCCGGAGGATATCCGCATCGATGTGTTTTGTGCCAGCGGTCACGGCGGGCAATCGGTCAACACCACCCAGTCGGCGGTGCGCATTACCCACCTGCCCACCGGAATGGTTGTTTCCTGCCAGGATGAGAAGTCCCAGCACAAGAACAAGGACCGGGCCATGAAGGTGCTGCGCTCCCGCCTGCTGGAAAAGGCGCAGCAGGAACAGCAGGGAGAAATGGCCAGCGCCCGCCGCAGCCAGATTGGCAGCGGGGACCGCAGTGAACGCATCCGTACCTATAACTTCCCCCAGGGCCGGGTCACCGATCACCGTATCGGCCTGACCCTGCACAAGCTGGAGATGATTCTGGAGGGAGACCTGCAGGATATTATCGATGCCCTGGTGACCACCGAGCAGGCGGAAAAATTAAAAAGGGTGGAGTGACAGCGGTGGCTGAAGTAAATGGACGCCCGCCCGGCGGGTTGACCTGTGGCCAGGCCGTCCGCCAGGGGGAGCGGTTGCTGGCCGCGGCGGGCATTGGGGCGGCCAGGCTGGAGGCGGAGGTGCTGCTGGCCTTTTGCCTGTGCACCGACCGCACCGGGGTGCTGCAAAACCTGCACCGGCCGCTTTTGCCCCGGCAAACCGCCGGCTACCTGCACTACCTGGGCCGCCGGGCCGGGGGGGAGCCCTTGCAGTACCTGACCGGCTGCCAGGAGTTCATGTCCCTGCCCCTTTTGGTTACTCCCCAGGTTTTAATACCCAGGGGAGATACCGAAGTACTTGTGGAGGCGGTGCTGGAACTGGCCCGGCGGGACCCCCGCCCCTGGCGGGTGGTGGACGTGGGCACCGGCAGCGGGGCCATTGCCCTCAGCCTGGCCCGGTACCTGCCGGACGGCAGTGAAGTCTATGCCACCGATATCTCCCCTGCGGCCCTGGCGGTGGCAAGGGAAAATGCCGGCCGCCTGGGGCTAACAGTGCGTTTTCTGGCAGGCGATCTCCTCCGGCCCTTGCTGGATTCCCCCGGATTACTGGGCGATGGGTTTGACGCGGTGATTTCCAATCCCCCATATATTCCCACAGGCCTGCTGGCCGGCCTGCCGGCAGACGTGCGGCATGAGCCCCGGCTTGCCCTGGATGGTGGTGAGGACGGGCTGGCGGTATACCGGCCGTTGATTGACCAGGCCGCCGGTGTGCTGAAAAGGGGTGGTTTACTGGCGGTGGAAATCGGCTGGGATCAGGCCTTAGGGGTCACCGGCCTGCTGGGAGAGCAGGGCGGATTTACCGGCATCCAGGTCAGACCCGACCTGGCCGGAAGGGACAGAATAGTGCTGGCTTGGAGAGGAGAGGGTCATGGTGAGTAATTCTGCAGGCGCCACAAGGGGTTCCCTGTGCTGGCGTCTTTTTGCTACCTATTTCCGGCTGGGGGCCATCACCATCGGCGGCGGTGTGGCCATGCTGCCCATTATCGAACGGGAAATGGTCAGTACCAACAGGTGGTTGACCGCTGACGATTTCCTGGATGCCGCCGCCATTGCCCAGACCCTGCCCGGGGTGCTGGCCATCAACCTCGGGTTGGTGACGGGTTTCCGGCTGGCCGGCCTGGCCGGCGGTCTGGTGGCCGCCTTGGGGGCGGTGTTGCCCTCATTTATCATGATCCTTATCATTGCCTCCTACCTGCCCATGTTCCGGCATTACCAGGTGGTGGCGGACTTTTTCACCGGTGCCCAGCCGGCGGTAGTGGCGATACTGGTGGCTGCAGCCTACAAGATCGGCCACAAGGCGGTGAAGACCCAGCCCCAAATTATCATCGGCGTTTTGGGGTTCATCGCGGTATGGTACTTTCGCCTCCACCCGGCCCTGGCTCTGCTGGCGGCAGGGGTGGTGGGGGGACTGTGGTTTAGAAAACCGCTGCCGGCCCGCCGGGCAAAGGAGGGCTAACAGATGTTATTGGACTTGTTTATTACCTTTTTACGCATCAGCCTTTTTACCATCGGCGGCGGTTATGCCATGATTCCCCTGTTCCAGCGGGAACTGGTGGATGTGCACGGGTGGCTGACTCCCGAACAGATGCTGGATATGCTGGCGGTGGCGGAAATGACCCCCGGCGCCCTGTCCGTTAACCTGGCCACCTATGCCGGTTTTCACCAGGCCGGTTTTTGGGGGGCGGTTTCCGCCACCCTGGGGCTGGCTGCCCCGTCCATCCTCCTGGTTTTCCTGGTGGTGATGTTCCTCCAGCGGTGGCGGGAACACCCGGTGGTGCAGGCGGTGTTGACCGGCATCCGGCCCATGGTGGTGGCGTTAATCCTGGTGGCTTCCCTGTCCATTGCCCGGGTGGCCCTGGGCAGTTGGCCCCAGTATCTTTTGCTGGTGCTGGCGGGGATAGCTTCCATCCGATATAATACTCACCCTATGTTGGTAATTGCCGCTGCAGGATTAGCGGGAATTTTACTGTTCTAATGTCAAGTTCCGCCCCCACAATAACCAGAACGAGTGCTGTCCGATCCAGTGCTTG
>DDKM01000006.1 GCA_002339345.1 Firmicutes bacterium UBA2598
AAGACATCTTGGGGTGTTTCTTTTTTTTGTGTATGGGGTGGCTGGTCGGTTTAGCGGCACCTTTTTCTACGGTTAATCATTCAAAAGAGGGCGTTTTGTCAGCGCATTACAATGGCATGTGCCCGATTGAACAAAAATGCATCATCAGGTACAATGGGAAAAAAGCAAAACAAAGCAAAGCTGATAACAACCACTCGCCACTTACTTCTCGTGACGTTCCCCTGCCTGGAGGGGGTGCATTTTTGGCCGCAATCACAACGCGACCTTTGATGCAGCTTCGTGGACCCTATGCCAGCTTAGGCGGATCGGCAGGACCACGACGGTCGCCACGTCCACACTACTCCGGGTGGAAGGAAACGTTTGGAGGCTGCTACTGCAATGGGAAATGGCATGCTAAAGATGGAGAAAATACTGCATTTGGCGCTGGAAAACACGCCTAACGGTCTGGCGGTAGTTGATGGGCAGGGTACTGTTATATTCGTGAATAGGCAGTACTGTGAGTTTGCTAAAACAAGCCAGGAGAAATTGCTGGGGACAAACCTGAGTGCCAGTGTTTCCTTTTCCCTCATGACCCATATCCTAAAATCGGGAGAAAGGATTATTAAGCTTGTCCAGGACACTGGGGAGGAAAAAGCAGTTCTGGAAGAAAAACCCATACTTCAGGAAGGCAGAATTGAAGGGGGGATCAGTTACCTGATTTCCCAAAAAAACCGCAGTGTGAAAATGCTATTGGACCAGCTAAATACCCTGGCGGAGGAGGTCAGATACTACCGGGAGCGTTTAGCCAGCAAAGAAACGGGCAGCAGTCATTTCCGGTATTTTATCAGCAGCAATGAAAAACTGATGGAAACGGTGGAACTGGCACGGCGGGCAGCCATGTTTGACGCCAATATTCTGATTACCGGAGAAACGGGAACGGGCAAAGAGTTGCTGGCCACAGCCATCCACCATGAAAGCAAGAGAAAAAAACATCCATTTATCAAGGTAAACTGTGCGGCAATACCTACAAACCTTTTGGAATCGGAACTCTTTGGCTACGAGGGTGGAGCCTTTACCGGGGCAAGGGGCGATGGGAAGCCCGGAAAATTTGAACTGGCCAATCACGGCACTATCTTTTTGGATGAGATCGGTGATATGCCGTTGGAAATGCAGGCCAAAATCCTGCGCGTTATTCAGGAAAGGGAAATTGAAAGGGTGGGCGGTACCAAAACTGTGAAGGTTGATGTGCGGATTATATCCGCTACCAACAGGGATTTGGCTCAGATGGTTGCCGAGGGAACATTCCGAGAGGATTTATATTACCGGCTGCTGGTAATTGGCCTTAGATTACCACCTCTGCGGGAAAGGTTGGAGGACCTGCCCTATATCGCCAATGATATACTGAACCGGTTGTGCATGAGGTATGAGGTCTCAAAACCGGAAATATCTCCCCAAGGGATGACGGTCCTGAAAAAATACCAGTGGCCGGGGAACATCAGGGAGCTGGAGAATGTGCTGGAAAGGGCCCTTAATCTTACCACCGGCGGTGTAATCGAGGTGCACCATTTTCCCGAAAAGTTGCTGGCTAACGCGGGGGTAAGGGTGCGGGTGGAGGTGCAGAACAAGACCCTGGACCAGTTAATCGAACTTAAGGAAAAGGAAATAATTTACGAGACTCTGGCCTATACAGGCAACAATAAACAAAAAGCTGCGGAGATTTTGGGGTTAAGCCGTACTGCCTTGTATAAAAAATTGAAAAAATACAACATAAGTTAACACTAGGTAACCTCCTAGTGTTAACTTATGTTTACAAGCCCTTGATATCCGGGTGTAAGTGTAAGCCTGGGTTAACACATATGCTTGTTATAACAAGCACTTTCCCGGTTGGGGCGGGTAAACTGTGTGAAAAATCGGCATTTTCAGACCATAACCAATGTTTTGTTTTTGGTATAATATTTGCTACATTGCCCGTCGTGGTATTTGTTTGAAGAAAGGCAGGTCGGAAGATGAGTGGAGCAATGGCAGCAACAGGGCAATTAAAACCAAATCAATTTCTGCTAGAAGTCGCTGGTATGCCCGGCGGTGAACGCATCACCGCGTGCATCCAATGCGGCACATGTTCCGGATCTTGTCCCACCAGTTACCGGATGGATTACACGCCGCGAAAGCTTCTTACTATGGTCCGGGCGGGCCTGAAGGAAAGGGTTCTGCAGAGTGAGGCCATTTGGCTGTGCGCCTCATGCTATTCTTGTTCTGTTAGGTGCCCGCGGGGGGTTGTGATTACCGATTTGATGTACGCCTTGAAGAACCTGGCCATTCAACAGGGCTTCGTTCCCAAAAAGGCCGTAGCCTATAACTTCTATAGCAGTTTTAACCGGGTGGTGGAGGATGTTGGTCGCCTCAACGAGCGGAGGTTAATCACCCGCTTTGCCCTGAAAACTGATCCGGCAAAGCTAATTAAATTTGCTCCCTTGGGCCTGAAGCTCCTGGTAAGGGGAAGGCTAGCCGTTTTCCCACCTTCCCTGAAAAACAAGAAAGAGTTTAAGCGCATGATTGCCAGGGGGAAGGGAGGGGGAGGGAAGTGAGATACAGCTACTACCCCGGTTGCTCTCTACACGGCTCTGCAGTGGATTACCAGATGTCCATCCAAGCCTGTTGTAATGCCTTAAAGATCATGTTGGATGAGATCGATGACTGGAACTGTTGTGGGGCAACGGCTGCGGCCAGCGAGGACCACCGGTTGGCCACCCTGCTGGCCGCCAGGACCCTGGCGAAATGCAGTGAAGCTCCCTACCCCATTGCCGTTTCCTGTAACGCCTGTTATTCCCGCCTGAACCAGGTTAACGCCAAGATGGCCAGATACCCGGAAATAAGGGAAGAAGTAACCGCGGTGCTGGCTGAATCCGGCCTGATGTTGGTGGATGACTACAGGGTAAAGCACCTCCTGGAAATCTTTTGTGAAGACATGGGGTTGGACAGGCTGAAAGAGCAGGTTTCCCAGCCTCTGATCAACTTAAAGGTCATTCCCTATTACGGTTGCCAGATGGTCCGGCCCAGGGCTTATGATCACCCGGAACAGCCCACATCCCTTGATAATATTTTAACTACCATTGGTGCTCAGGTGCTGCCATTCCATAAAAAGACCAAGTGCTGTGGTGCGGCATTAATTTCAACCAATGAACCTGTTGCCCTGAAACTGGTACAAAAGATTCTTGACGAGGCCTCGCAGAGGGGCGCCGATGTGATAGCCGTATCCTGCCCGTTGTGCCAGATGAACCTGGATGCTTTCCAGGATAAAGTCAACAGCCTGTTTGGCACCGCTTACAAACTACCGGTGGTTTACTTTACCCAATTGGTAGGTTTATCATTGGGTATTAGCGTGAAAAAGCTGGGCCTTGACCGGGGCATTGTCCCTGCCATGCCTGTACTTAGGACATACCTTTAGGAGGTGGTAATATGCAGGAAAAAATCGGCGTCTATATCTGTCACTGCGGGTCCAACATCGCTGCTACTGTGGATGTGGAAAGGGTAGCCAAGGAGGCGGGTGGATGGGACCAGGTGGCGGTTGCCCGGGATTATAAATACATGTGCTCCGACCCGGGGCAGGAATTGATTAAAAAGGATATCCGGGAACTGGGGTTATCAAGGGTGGTTGTGGCCGCCTGCTCTCCCCGCATGCATGAGCCCACTTTTCGAAGGGCGCTGGAACAGGCGGGGATTAACGGGTACCTTCTGGAAATGGCAAATATCCGGGAACAGTGTTCCTGGATATCTATGGATGACCATGCCAGCACCGCCAAGGCCATATCCCTCACCAGAGCGGCGGTACGGCGGGTGGTCCATCACCGGCCCATCCATGAACGGGAAGTGCCGGTCAACAATGCTACCATGGTGGTCGGTGGGGGGATTTCCGGCATTCAGGCCGCGTTGCAGATTGCCCAGGCTGGCTATCCGGTATACCTCATCGAACGCGAACCTTCCATCGGCGGCCACATGGCCAAATTCGACAAGACTTTTCCCACTATGGACTGTGCTGCGTGCATCCTGACCCCGAAAATGGTGAGTGTCAACCAGGATCCAAATATAAAACTGCTCACCTGTTCCGAAGTTGTGCATGTGGATGGATATGTGGGTAATTTCAAGGTCAAAGTGAAAAAAAGACCACGGTATGTGGAAGAACACCTTTGCACCGGGTGTGGTGATTGCGAATCAGCCTGTATTTTAAAGGGCAAAATCTTGTCTGAGTTCGACATGGGCCTGTCCAAGCGCAGCGCAGCCTACATTCCTTTCCCCCAGGCCGTTCCCTTGAAGGCGGTTATTGATGCCAAGAATTGCTTAATGCTCACCAAGGGGAAGTGCAGTAAAGCCTGTGCCAAGGCTTGCCAGCGGGAGGCTATCAACTTCAGCCAGCAGGAAGAAGTTATCGATCTGGAGGTTGGATCCATCATCCTGGCCACCGGATACGACCTATTCGACCCCACGCAAGGACCACAATGGGGTTACGGTACATATGACAATGTGTTGACCGGCCTGCAGTTTGAGCGGATGACCAACGCTTCCGGGCCAACCCAGGGAAAAATATTGATGAAGGATGGCCGGGAACCGAGGAGGGTGGCTATCATGCACTGCATTGGCAGCCGGGATGAAAACTATCACAAGCACTGCTCCCGGGTCTGCTGCATGAGTTCGGTCAAGTTTGCCCACCTGGTCAAGGAGAAACTTGATGCCGAGGTCTATGAGTTTTACATTGACATGCGGACCTTTGGCAAACAGTACGAGGAATTTTACAACCGGGTCCAGGAAGAGGGGGTTAATTTCATCCGGGGCAAGGCTGCTGAAGTGACGGAAATAGACGGGCAGTTGACGGTGCGGGCGGAGGATACCCTACTGGGAGCCTACCGGGAGATTCCCGTCGATATGGTCATTCTGAATACTGCCCTGGTTCCACGCCACGATACCGACAAGGTGAGCCAGATTTTTGGCGTATCCCGCAGTGCCGATGGGTTCTTCCTGGAATCCCATATTAAGCTGGATCCGGTGACAACCACTACCGATGGCATCCACCTGGCCGGCTGCTGCCAAAGCCCCAAGGATATTCCGGACAGTGTGGCCCAGGGTTCGGCGGCGGCCGCCCAGTCCCTGGCGGTGATCGCCACCGGCAAGGTGAAAATTTCACCGATAACCGCCAGCATTGATCAGGAGTTTTGTGCCGGGTGCAAGATGTGTATCGGTGGATGTCCTTTCAAAGCAATTACTTTCAATGAGGATGCAAAAGTGTCTACGGTAAACCAGGCGGTTTGCAAGGGGTGTGGCACCTGTGGGGCCATCTGCCCGTCAGGGGCCATTGCCATCGCCCATTTCAGTGACCAGCAAATCTTTGCCCAAATCGAGGGGGTGTGCAGTCAATGACAGGCAGGTTTGAACCAAATATTGTGGGGATTCTGTGCAACTGGTGCTCCTATACCGGGGCGGATCTGGCGGGAGTGGCCAGGATCAAATACCCGGCTAACATAAAGATCGTGAGAGTGATGTGTACCGGTCGGGTTGATCCGGCCTTCGTTCTCAAAGCCTTCAAAGAGGGCGCTGACGGGGTGCTGGTCAGCGGGTGCCACCCTGGAAGCTGCCATTATGTGGACGGTAACATCAAAATGATGCGCCGGGAACCCCTGTTGTCAGCTATGCTGGAGCAGCTGGGGATAGAGGGCACACGCTTCAAGCTGGTCTGGGTATCGGCTTCGGAAGGGGAGAGATTTGCCAAAATTGTAGCTGAAATGACCGAGGAAATCAGAAGGCTGGGGCCATTGACCATAAAGGAGGGTGAGCAGGTTGGCTAAGCTGAAACTGGCCGTTTACTGGACCGCAGCGTGCGGTGGTTGTGATGTGGCCATCTTGGACATGAACGAAAGGATCATGGCGGTGGGGGACGCTTGTGACATCGTCCTTTGGCCCTTGGCCGCCGATGGCAAGTATCACCACGTGGAAGGGATGCCCGACCACTCCATCGACGTTTGCCTCTTTCACGGAGCCATCCGCAACAGTGAAAACCTGGCCATGGCCCGGTTACTGCGGGAAAAATCCAACATTCTGGTTTCCTTTGGTTCGTGTGCCAGCCTTGGCGGTATCCCCGGCCTGGCCAATTTTTATAGCCGCGAGGAAATCTTCCGGCGAGCCTACATGGAAAGCGAGTCCACCGTCAACAGGGAAGGAGTTTTCCCACAACAATCGGTGGCGGTTCCCGAGGGTGAGCTGACATTACCCGAGTTTTTTGACACTGTTTATACCTTGGCCCAGGTGGTGCCGGTTGACTATTTCATCCCCGGGTGTCCACCCACTACCGACCAAATTTGGACTGCTGTTCAGGCTGTTGTATCAGGCAATCTGCCCCCAAGGAAAACGGTGATTGCCGGCAGAAAGAGCCTATGTGATGAATGCCCGCGGGTTAAAGAAGAAAAAAAAATACAGTCTTTCAAGCGGCCCTTTGAAGTAATGGTTGACCCGGCGAAGTGCTTAATTGAACAGGGAATAGTCTGTTGTGGCCCCGCTACCAGAGGCGGTTGCGGCGCCAGGTGCACCAAGGCCAATATGCCGTGCCGGGGATGCTTTGGACCCCCAGACCAGATTGCCGACCAGGGAGCCAAGCTGGTGGGAGCTTTAGCTTCGATTATAGACTCCCAAGATCCCCAAGAACTAAGAAAGATCAGCCATCTTCTGGCAGATCCGGCTGGTATCTTTTATCGTTTCAGCCTGGCGGACTCCCTGTTAAAGCACAAAAGGAAGGAGGTTTGCTGATGCAGCGGATTACCATCGATCCCATCACCCGCCTGGAAGGTCACGGGAAAATCGAAATATTCCTCGATGCGGCAGGTGATGTGGCCAATGCTTATTTCCAGGTACCCGAACTGAGAGGATTTGAGAAATTCTGTGAGGGAAGACCGGCAGAAGAATTAGCCCGGATTGTTCCCCGGATTTGCGGGGTATGTCCTGAAGCCCATCACCTGGCCAGTGTGAAGGCCCTGGACGCCCTGTGGCAGGTAGAACCGCCATTTACAGCGAAATTATTAAGGGAAATCCTTTACTGTGCCCATTTTATCCATTCCCATATAGCCCACTTCTACGCCCTGGCGGCACCCGATTTCGTGCTTGGGCCGGATGCCCGGCCGGAGGAAAGAAATATTTTAGGGGTGGTTGGGAAGGTAGGACTGGAAGTGGGCGGCGAAGTTATCAAGCACCGGGCCTTTGCCCAGGACATCCAGCGGATCATCGGCGGTAAGGCGACCCATCCGGTAACGGGCATTCCCGGAGGCATGAGCAAGGGGATTACAGCGGAAGAACAAGCAGAAATCCTTGCCAAGGGTAAATCCTGTGTGGAATTTGGCAGATTGTCTCTGAAGATTTTTGAGGACGTGGTGCTGCAAAATAAAGCATACGTGGATTTGATCGTGGGAGATGTCTATAAAATTAACACTTATTCCATGGGGCTGGTTGATGCCAATGGCCACATGAATTTTTATGACGGCAAGATCAAGGTGGTCGACCAGGAAGGTAAAGAATTCGCCGTCTTTGAGGCGAAAGACTATCTCGAACACCTGCAGGAACGGGTTGAACCCTGGACCTACCTGAAATTTGTGTTTTTGAAGAAGGTTGGCTGGCAAGGGTTTACCGATGGCAAGGATAGCGGCGTATTCCGGGTAGGGCCGTTGGCCCGTTTCAATGTTACCCGTGGCATGGCCACACCCCTGGCCCAGGAGGCCTATGAAAAAATGGTGGCCACTCTGGGTGGCAGGGTTGTACAAGCTACCCTGGCCTACCACTGGGCCCGGTTGATTGAATTGCTTTATGCCGCAGAACGCCTGGTGGAACTGGCCCAGGATGACATGGTGGCCGGCCCAGATTTCCGGGTTATCCCATCTGCCGAACCCCAAGAAGGGGTGGGGGTTGTGGAAGCTCCCCGGGGAACCCTTTTCCATCATTACCAATCCAATACCCAAGGGATCACTACCAAGGTTAACCTCATTGTGGCTACCACCAACAATCATGCCGCCATCAGCATGAGTGTCAAGCGGGCGGCGGAAAAACTGATCAAAAAGGGTGAGGTCAGCCAGGGGCTGTTAAACATGGTCGAGATGGCTTTCCGGGCATATGACCCCTGCTTGTCCTGCGCCACTCATTCCTTGCCCGGACAGATGCCCCTGGAAATCAAGATCTTTGATCACGAAGGCGAGCTGAAAGAGCGGCTATGGCGGTAGCAATAAGAGAGAATAATGCGCAGGTAGTGATCGGTCTAGGGAATCCTATCTTAAGTGATGATGGGGTGGGTATCTTCGTGGCCAGGAGGGTAAAGGAGGAGTTAACCTCCAGGCGTCTCCCTGTCCCGGTGGATGTGGTGGAAGCATCCCTGGCGGGATTTAACCTCCTGGATCTGCTGCTGGGGTATCAACGAGCCATTATCGTAGACTCCATTAAGACCAAAGGCGGCACGGTCGGTGACATTTATCAATTCTCCCCTGAAGCACTGGCGCAAACCGTCCGCCTGGCTTCGGTTCATGATCTTAATCTGGCTACTGCCCTGAAGTTTGGCAAGATGATGGACATGCCGCTGCCAGGGGACATTACTATCTATGCAGTGGAAGTTAATGACAACACTACCTTTCATGAGGGTTGCTGTCCAGAAGTGGAAAGGGTAATACCCCGCCTGGCCGAAATGGTGCTGGCAGCTCTGCCGAATTAAGTGCCGCAACAGGTTCCGGTACCAACCGGGGCCTGTTGTTTTTCTGGCAGTGAAATGGCAGCTTGAGGCAGTGAGGAATATTTTCTGTAAAATTGGTCTGCCAACACAATAATGTGGTATTATAATGACAAATAATACTTGGTGAAAAGGATGAGAGCCAGTGCACGAATTCGCCCTCATGGACCAGATCCTGGATACGGTGATAACCGATGCCGCTGGCAGAAAGCTGCTGCCAGTCCATGAGATTACCCTGGTAGTGGGCGAATTGGCCAATATTATGCCTGAAGCCCTGGAAATGGCCTTTCAGGTTTTCCGGGACAGCTCCCGTCCCGGTTTGAGTCCGGAGGCGTCGCTGGTAATCCGCCGGGAGCGGGGGCTGGTGCTGTGCCAGTTGTGCAACCAGCAGTATGAGCCGGAGGACGGGCTGGTCTTGTGTCCGGTCTGCGGGCTGCCGGGTCAAATCCTGGCTGGCCAGGAGCTTACCATTGAGTACTATGCGGGAGGGGACGACCATGACCAAGATCCAGATGCAGCAGCCTGTTCTGGGAGCCAACAACCAGCAGGCGGATAAAAATCGCGAAGCCTTTAACCAGAACAGGGTGTTGGTGGTCAACCTGATGAGTTCCCCCGGGGCAGGTAAAACCACCATCCTAGAGCGGACCATCCGTGAACTGGGCAGCTGCAACCTGAAAGTCGGCGTAATCGAAGGGGACCTGGCCACTTCGGTGGATGCGGAGCGCATCCGTGCGGCGGGGGCTCAGGCTGTCCAGATCAATACGGGTGGTGGTTGCCACCTGGATGCCCGGATGATCGCCGGAGTGTTGTCCCAGTTTGACCTGGCGGAGTTGGACATCCTCTTCATTGAAAATGTGGGTAACCTGGTCTGCCCTGCCAGCTTCGACCTAGGGGAAAGCCTGCGGGTAACGGTGTTGTCGGTGACCGAGGGTAATGACAAGATAATCAAATATCCCATCATGTTCAGGAAAACCCAAGTGGTGTTATTGAACAAGATCGATCTTTTGCCTTATGTCCAATTTAACCTGGATCAGGCTGCCAGGGACCTGGCAACAATTAACCCGGCCAACCGCCTGGTACCCCTTTCAGCCACCACAGGGGAGGGTTTTACGGTATGGATCGACTGGCTGAAGGCCAACCGGCAGCAGTGGTAAGAAGGCGGCTGCATGTTACCGGTACCGTTCAGGGGGTTGGCTTCCGGCCCTTTTGCTATTGTGAAGCGGTGAAAAGAGGTCTGACAGGGTATGTGGAAAACGGTGTGGAGGGAGTGATGGTTGAGGTAGAGGGGGATCCGGCGGCGGTTCAGGATTTTATCCGTGTGCTCCGGGAGCAGCCGCCCCTGCTGGCCAGGATCCACCACCTGGAAGTGGTGGAATTGCCGCCGGTAGTGGAGACTTCCTTTACCATCCGGGAAAGTACCGGTGAGGGAGTGCGCCAGGTGTTAATCCCACCCGACATTGGGACATGCCAGGACTGTGCCCGGGAGCTGGCAGATCCTTCCCACCGGATGTGGCGGTATCCCTTTACCAATTGCACCCAGTGTGGTCCCAGGTATACTATTGTACGGGAAATACCTTATGATCGCCACCACACCGCCATGGCCGGTTTCCCGCTATGCCCGGATTGTGAGCGGGAGTATCATGACCCGGCCAACCGCCGTTATCATGCCCAGCCGGTAGCGTGCCCCCGCTGCGGGCCGGTAGCCTGGCATGTGGGTCCATCCGCTGAGGACGGGCACCAACAGGGGGATAACGGAAATACCTGGCTGGAGAGGTGCTGGCATGACCTGGACCAGGGGAAGGTTGTGGCCATTAAAGGGCTGGGCGGCTACCACCTGGCGGTGGATGCCCTGAATATTGAAGCTATCCGCCTGCTCCGTTACCGGAAAAAAAGGCCCCACCAGCCCTTTGCCTTGATGGTAGGCAGCCTGGATGGGGTGAGGGAAATTTGCTGCCTGGGGGAGGCGGAGAAGCAGATCCTGTTATCCCCCCAGGCCCCCATTGTCCTCATGGAGCGCAGGGAAGGGGGATGCCCGGCGGGCATCAGTCCTGAAGGCTGGCAGGAGTGCTTGGCGGAAATTGCCCCCGGAGTGCATAAGCTGGGGGTCATGTTGCCGTACACCCCCTTACACCACCTGCTTTTTACCGGCCGGCCCCAGGTCCTGGTAATGACCAGCGGCAACCGTTCCGGCCTGCCCCTGGCCAAGAGTGAAGAGGAAGCGGTGGCCACTTTGTCCGGAGTAGCCGATTCCTTTGTGCACCATAACCGGCCTATCATCCACCGGATTGATGATTCGGTAGTGGACGTCCGCAGGGGTAGCATCTATTTTTTCCGCCGGGCCAGGGGCTTTGTGCCGGTACCGGTGGAAGGGCCAACGACGGTAGACGGCCTGATCGGCCTGGGCGGGGAACTCAAAAACACCTTTGCCGTGGGAAGGGGAGCCAGCATTTTCTTAGGACCCCATATGGGAGAGCTGGCTGCCTTGGAAGTGCAAAAAAATTACCTGGATGCCCTGGGCCACCTCCTACGGCTGCTTGGTGTGGAGCCCCAGGGCATAGTCTATGACTTGCATCCCGGTTATGCCACAACCTCCATCGCCAGCCGGTTTAACCGGCAGGGTTTGCCAGTCCTGGGGGTACAGCACCACCACGCCCATATGATGGCCGTGGCGGGAGAGCATCGCCTAACTGGGAAATGTCTTGGTATTGTGCTGGACGGGACCGGTTACGGGCCCGACGGCAGGGTGTGGGGTATGGAACTGCTGTGGGGCGATGCCACCGGCTTCAGCCGGGTCGGCCACCTCAAGGCATCTCCCCTGCCGGGCGGGGACCAGGCCATCCGGTATCCCTGGCGGGCAGCCCTGGGAATGGTCGCCCATCACCTGGGTGATCAGGGTATCGCCCGGGCGGCCAGGTACCTGGGGCATCATAAGGACTGGGAAGCTTTAGGGCGGATGCTTTCCGGCGGTTGGCCCTTCGTCATGGGAGGGACCTGTGGGCGGTTGTTTGATGCGGTGGCCGCCCTCCTGGGCCTGGTGAAGGAGGCCACCTATGACGGTCACCCGGCGATATTAATGGAAAATATCATGGATAAGTCCAGGCCGTACCCACCCTACCATTACCGGGTGCAATGGCATGCGGACAGGCATTTATTTGAGGCGGATCCGGGGCCGGTGCTGGCGGGCGTACTGCAAGATTTGGAAGATGGCAGCCAGCCCGGTTGGATTAGCGGCCGGTTGCACGAAACCGTATGCTGGATCATGGTGGACCTGGTCAAAGGATTTTTCGGGGTTACAGGACAAAAATACCCGGTGGTGCTGGGCGGCGGGGCCTTCCAGAATATGTACCTGGTTGACCGGCTCCAGCAAATGCTGGAGGAAGCGGGCTGGCAGGTATGGCTGCCCACCCTGATGCCGCCCAATGACGGAGCTCTGGCGGCAGGGCAGCTGGTGGTAGCCGGGGCTGTAGCCAGGCGCGACAAAGGGAAAGAACTTTTCCCGGCCGCCTCACCGGCATATGTAGAGCCATCGCCGGAGCATCCCTTCGGCATTTATCTTTACGAAAGCGGTGGGGGAGGGGAACAGCAATGTGTTTAGCCGTTCCGGCCAAGGTTTTGGAAAGGGGAGAGTTCACGGCCAAGGTGGAGAGCCTGGGCAATATCCTGGAAGTAGGGATCATGTTAACTCCAGACGTGGAAGTGGGACAGTACGTATACGTTCATTCCGGCCAGGCCATCCAGGTAGTGGATGCAACGGCGGCTCAGGAGAGCCTTGCCCTTTGGAAGGAGTTGACCACCAATGCCGGAGATTCTTGAGGCCTTTCAGGATGCCAAGCTGTCCCGGGACCTATTGACAATGGTGCGGAAACTGGCTGCCGCCTACCGGGAGAAGCACGGAAGACCCATGGCCCTGATGGAGGTATGTGGTACCCATACCATGGCGCTGGCCCGCAGCGGTATCCGGGAAGCGGTGGCAGGAGAAGTGCGGCTGGTGTCAGGTCCCGGATGTCCGGTATGTGTCACATCCCAGGATGACATCCACCGGATGCAAGTGCTGGCAGCACAAAGGGAAGCGATAGTTTGCACCTTCGGTGATATGATGCGGGTGCCCGGGAGGGAGGGGAGCCTGCAGGATACCCGGGCCCGTGGCGGCGACGTGCGGGTTATCTATAACCCTGTGGAAGCTGTGGCTATAGCCGCAGCAAATCCCAACCGCCCGGTGGTTTTCTTTGGCATCGGCTTTGAAACCACCATTCCCACCGTTGCAGCGGCCCTGGTGGAAGCGGAAAGGCAGCAAATAACCAATTTCTACCTTTTCACCGCCTTTAAGCTGGTAACTCCAGTTTTACACTATCTATTAACTTTGGGTGAAGTACGCCTGGACGGATTGCTCCTGCCGGGACATGTGAGCGTCATCCTAGGAGAAGGGGATTTTACCTTCCTGGCGGACCAGTACCGGGTACCAAGCGTAATCAGCGGCTTCCTGCCGGTGGACATGCTGGGCGGGATCGCCTTGCTGTTGCAGATGGGCATAAGAGGTGAGGCGCAGGTCAAAAACGCTTACCCAAGGGTGGTCCGGTATGAGGGCAACCCCACGGCCAAGGGCTTGGTGTCCAGATATTTCGTACCAGCCGATACCAAATGGCGGGGCATCGGGATTATTCCCGGCAGTGGGCTTGCATTAAAACCCCAGTGGGAGCACAGGGATTGCCGCTATCGTTGGCCTCACCTGTGGCAACTGGAAGAGGATACCGAAATAGCCGGTTGCCGGTGTGGTGAGATTTTGCGGGGGGTTATTACGCCGCACCAGTGTCCCAGGTTTGCCACCGACTGCACTCCGGTCGACCCTGTTGGGCCGTGCATGGTGTCCAGTGAGGGTACCTGTGCAGCCTATTACCAGCACTTGCGTCTAGCAGGCCACAGGGAGAAAGGGTGAGGGAAAGGTGGAGGTTATCACTTTGGCCCATGGTGAGGGGGGGCAGTTAACCCACCGGTTGATCCAGGAGGTTTTCGCCAAGGCCTTTGGCAGGGGATTGGAAACCGGATATGACGCTGCCCTGCTGCCGGGCTGGGAGCAAATAATTGTGTCTACCGACAGCTTTGTGGTGCACCCCTGGCGATTTCCGGGGGGTGACATCGGCAAGCTGGCGGTGGTGGGTACTGTCAATGATGTGGCCATGCGGGGCGGCCGGGCTGCTTATATCACAGCGGGGTTTATCCTGGAGGAGGGCTTACCCCTGTCAGATCTGGCGTCCGTGGTCAACTCCATGGCGCAAACAGCCAGGGGGGCCGGGGTTGTGCTGGTGGCTGGTGATACAAAGGTAGTGGAAAAAGGAAAAGGAGACGGTATTTTCATCAATACCACCGGGTTTGGCCCCTTGTTGCCCGGCGCAGCCCTTTCCTTGGAAGCCATGGAACCCGGGGATGTCGTCATCGTCAGCGGTACTGTAGGGGATCACGGCGGCGCCATGCTGGTTGCCAGGAGTGGTGGGGAGTTACTGTCGCCGGTGGAGAGCGACTGTGCCAGCCTGCACGGCCTGGCGGCTGACCTGCTGGCAGCCTGCGGACCTGCCGTGAAGATGCTGAGGGACCCGACCCGGGGCGGCCTGGCTACCTCCCTGGTGGAACTGGCGGAGGACGCCGGTCTGGACATTGAGGTGGAAGAGGCTGCAGTACCGGTACAGGAGGCGGTACGGGGCATCTGTGAGTTGTTCGGGCTGGACCATCTTTATCTGGCCAATGAGGGCAAGCTGGTGGCCATTGTCCGGGAGCAGGCCGTCGACACAGCCCTGCAGGTGCTGCGTCGGCATCCCCTGGGGAAGGAAGCGGTGAGCATCGGCCGGGTAACCGGTCGGGGCGGATCCCTTTACCTGAAGACGCCGCTGGGTATTACCAAGCGGCTGGAAAGACTGCCCGGGTTGCAGCTGCCCAGGATCTGTTAGGTTGTCCCCTTAATAATCCAGCGGCAATAGGGTTGACTTTTACCCGTTGCCGGATATAATAAAGAATGTGCTATTCCTCGGTAGCTCAAGGGTAGAGCAACCGGCTGTTAACCGGTAGGTTGTAGGTTCGAATCCTACCCGGGGAGCCATCAAGCAAAGCAAACCTGACCAGAGTGGTCAGGTTTTTTGTTTTGCCCACAATGGCTGCCACATTATGGCTATGCGTAAACGGACTTGCTCCTTGCCAAACCATAACAACATGTAATTAGATCATCACCCGGCTTCCACGTTATAATCAAAGGCGCCAACGGTATCTTTCGGAACTTTTTGAAGCGGGGGGACATCACTGTGAGAAGAAAAATATCTATCCTTGCCATGATCGTGGTTTTGGTGTTATTAGCTTTCAGCGGCTGCTCCAAACCATCCATGGAAACGGGCAATAAGCCGGAGCAGGTTTTTAGAATTGGCGGCATCCCGGACCAGGATACCGCCAAGCTGGTGCGCCGTTTTAACGCCGTTGCCGAATATTTAGGCAAGGAAACCGGCCTGAAGGTGGAGTACGTTCCTTCCATTGACTATGCTGCCCTATTAACTGCCTTCCAACGGGGCGAAATCCATTTGGCCTGGTTTGGCGGTTTGACAGGCGTCCAAGCCCGGTCTGCCGTTCCAGGGTCTGAGGCCATAGCCCAAAGACCCCGGGATGCCCAGTTTCACTCGGTTTTCATTGTCCAAGCCTCGCTGCCGGTAAATAAACTGGAAGATTTGAAGGGGTTGAGCTTTACCTTTGGCAGCGAAAGCTCCACTTCCGGCCATTTAATGCCGCGCTATTACCTGATGCAGGCAGGTATCAACCCGGAAAAGGACTTTGACGGCCAGCCCAGCTATTCGGGATCCCATGATAAAACCTGGAAAATGGTTGAATCGGGTGGGATCCAGGCGGGTGCTTTGAATGAGGCGGTGTGGGAAGAAGCGGTGAAAAAGGGAGCGGTAGATACCGGCAAAGTGAAGGTATTATATATAACTCCCGATTACTATGATTACAATTGGACCATCAATGCCAATGTGGATGGTGTGTTCGGCCATGGTACAAAGGAAAAGGTCAAAAAGGCCCTGCTGTCCATGGGGCCGGGCCAGGCCGAGATTCTGGAGATGTTCCAAACTGACAGTTTTATCGAGACAAAAAACGAGAACTATGAGGCGATTCGCATGGTAGCCAAGGAGCTGGGAATTATCAAGTGAACGGGGTAAAGAAAAATACCGTTGCCCCCATGTTCCAGTTAAATAACATCACTAAAAGTTTCGGGGGAGGATTCAGCCTATCCCCCCTTTCCCTTGTGATCCAGAAAGGAGAAACTGTGGCACTGGTGGGGCCGAGCGGGTCAGGTAAGACCACCCTGTTAAACATCATGGCTAACATCATCAGGCCGGACAGCGGCCAGGTTATCATTGACGGGGTGCCGGCGCAGAAGTTGAGACCTGGCAGGGAGCTTTCCCGCCGGGTGGGGATGGTCCACCAGCAATTTGATCTGGTTGATCAACTTCCGGTAATTCACAATGTCCTGGCTGGCCGGTTGGGTGAGTGGGGCCTGGGCCGTTCCCTGCTGTCATTGTTTATCCCACAGGATAAGCACCTGGCGGTACACGCCCTGGAACGGGTGGGCCTATCGGCAAAGATTTACCAGCGTACCGCCTACCTGTCCGGTGGAGAACAGCAGAGGGTGGCGCTGGCCAGGCTGTTGGTGCAGCGCCCGGCAGCCATCCTGGCCGATGAACCCGTCTCTTCATTGGATCCGGCTCGGGCCGAAGACTTGCTGCGCATGCTAGTTGGGTTTGCCAGGGAAGACGAGCAAACACTGGTAGCCAGTCTGCACTCTGTAGATTATGCCAGGCGGTATTTTTCCCGCCTCATCGCGTTGCGGGACGGGGCAGTATACTTTGATTTACCGGTATCGGCGGTGGATGATGGTACCCTGGCGCGTCTATACGATTTGGGGGAGGATGCCAATGGCGAGGCAATTTGTCAAAACCCATGACCGGGCCATTCTTACGGTGATTCTGGTTGCCGCTTTTGCCTGGAGCCTGTCTGCCGTTCCATGGGACAGTACCGTAATACATGCCGGCGGTAAAGCCGCCATCCTTCAGATGCTAAAAGCTATGGTAAGGCCAGACCTGTCGCCTGAAACCCTTAAACTGGCCTTGGTATCCAGCTGGCGCACCCTGGCCTACGCGGTGGCCGGGATGAGCCTGGCAATAGCCATCGCCCTGGTTTTTGGGGTGCTGGCTGCGGGAATACTGGTGACAGGCAGGGGCCGCCTGGCTGTCATGGGCTTTTTCCGGGGGGTATTGGGGTTCATGCGGGCAATCCATGAACTGGTTTGGGCGTGGCTGTTCGTGGCTGCCACCGGCCTATCGCCCTTAACGGCTGTTTTCGCCCTGGCCATCCCATACGGGGGAACCCTGGGGCGCATTCTGGCAGATATGCTTAATGATGTGCCACCGGAACCTATCAGAGCCCTTAGAGCCAGTGGGGCTGGCAAGTTACAGCTGTTGTTTTACGGGTATTTACCCATGGCCATGGCGGATATGACCAGTTACATCATGTACAGATTGGAATGTGCCATCAGATCAGCCACCATTATGAGCTTTGTGGGGTTGGGTGGTCTGGGGTATCAAATTCACCTTTCCCTGCAGGATTTACACTATAACCAGGTATGGACTTTCATTTTTTTCCTCACCGCTTTGGTGATGCTGGTTGACCTGTGGAGTAACCAGCTGCGCAGGGGGTTGGTGCCGTGAGGGTGCACCAACAGGTGGCGGACTTAGCACCGCACAGCACTGGCAGTATTGTCATCAAGGGTTGTATATGGCAGCGGCTAAATGTTGTCAGGGTGTCCATCCTCATGATGGTCCTGCTGGTAACGGCATCGTGGATATTTCTTTTCACCTTGGAGGGGGCCAGTCTCTCCGGATATTTTTCCGCCAAGAACCTATACCATGCCAAGGAACTTCTCGGTAACATGCTGGGTCTAGGCGCCGAAACCCCGGCCTTTCTGGATATGACAAGCTGGCACAAAGCCCTGGCCCTCACCTACGAAACCATGCAAATGAGTGTACTGGCCATTGGGTTTGCCGGCATTGGGATGCTGATTACCGTTTTACCTGCTGCCCGCACTGTCGCTGACGGTTCCCTTACCCTCACCAGCACATGGTATGGGTGGTTGGTTTTTGGCACGGTCCGGTTTCTGTATATCCTTTCCCGCGCGGTGCCGGAGCTGGTGTGGGCCATGATTATAGTGTTTATGTTTAAACCGGGTATTTTGCCCGGGGCCATTGCCCTTGGGCTGCACAATTTCGGTATTTTAGGAAAGCTTTGTGCCGAAGTAGTGGAAGACCTGGACTGGCGGCCTGTCAGGTCTTTACGGTCCAGCGGTGCAAGCTGGTGGCAAATGCTTTTTTATGGTGTTCTACCTACCGTGACACCAAAATTCCTGACCTATCTCCTTTACCGTTGGGAGGTAATCATCCGGACCACCATCATCGTGGGATTCGTTGGTGCAGGAGGACTGGGGCAGCAGTTTAAGCTTAGCATGAGCTGGCTCCATTACACCGAAATCACCCTGTTGCTCATCTGTTACTTTCTGTTGGTGGTGTTGGCTGATGCCACATCGGGGCTGCTGCGCCGGTTCGTCCAGTAGGCGGAATCAATGATGCCGGTGCACTGGGGGGATTATTGAGGGTTACCGGCGGTCCGATGGGGTAGAGGTCCAGAATAGTCTTGTTTGCTTCCATCACTGCCTGGTGGTTCAAACCGCATTTATGCACTAAACCCATGGGTATGGCCCGCAGGGTGGATTCCTCGCTGATCAATAAGTGGTTATGTACCCGTAAAACCAGCCGGTCCGGCAACCAACCGCCCTGCAGCACACTGGGTAATACCGGCTCTCCTTCCGGATAGCCCTGGAGATCTGCCGCCCTTACCGGAACCGGTCGCTGGCAGGTAAGTTTCAGTTTGAGCCAGCAGTCCTGGTGAATAGGGCGCCGAAAGCCCCTCTGTAAAAAATGGCATGTACCCTGTTCATCCTTAACCAGCAGGCAACTGGGTGCTTGACCTGTGGAAACACAGTCGGGATCCAATGGTGGTCCATCCACCAAGGCAGCCAGTTGGGGGTTGGATAACCGTAGCACTCCTTCCCGGAGCCGTCCCAGCCATGTCAGGTGTTCTGGCGCCAGTAACCGGCGCATCCAGAAGTCAATATAGTAGATTCCGCCGGGCGTGGTGACGATGGTTCCGCTGGGCGGCCGGAATTCCCGGGAACCTGACAGGGTGTTCAACAGGGGATCAAATCCCCACTTAGCCATAAAACGGCGCCGGTTGGCGGTGGTTGCCGCGCTGATCATACCGGTATTAAGGGATTGAATGGTTTTACTGCCGTAATGATGGACAAAGGTATCTCCCGCCAGCATCAATGTGAAGCCAGCCCGCTGTACCTGCATACACAAGTCATCATCCTCATAATTACCAAGGGCGTATCCCTCATCAAAGTATCCAACGGAATTGATCACCTCTCTTTTTAAGGCCAGACAAAAACCTGTCAGGCGCTTCACCGGCCACCAACGTGCCGGTGTGCTTTGGTTGAATCGCCGGGCAAAGGATTGCATGACCCCTATTTGTTGATATTTGACCGGATAACACTGGGAACCGGTGATATGATTAGTTAACGGCCCGGCCATGCCAATCTTGGAGTTGCTGGCCAGGCAGGCCCGCAGGTTGTGCAACCATCCGGGTGTTAGGATGACATCATTGTTGAGTAGCACCAGGATTTTCCCCCTGGCTACCCGTAGGCCCTGATTGCATGCCACTGCATAGCCGCGGTTGTCACGGTTTACGATCACCGTCATGTTGGGATGGGAAAGACTTTGTAAAAATTGCGCAAAACCATCGGTGGAGCCGTTGTCCACCACGATGACCTCATATGGCTGGTCGGTATACTGCCGCAGGGAAGTAAGGCACTGCCTGGTAAAGGGCGCGTTGTTGTGGGTCAGGATAATAATGCTGGCGAGATCCTTGGCGGTTTCCATGGTTACTCCCCTTTCAAGGAAGCAGTTACTCTGACGACATCAGACCGGGGGCAGGCTGACAACAATGGATTGTGGCATGGCCGGTTTGGTGTTACACTAATGTTATATCTGTGTGAGGGGGAGATTTGTTGGTTAATGCTCAGACGGTGGTAAGGGGGATCAAAAACGGGCTCAGCGTGACCTGGGAACTTGGCAAGGTCATGGTTCCCATCTACTTTGTGATTACCTTTCTGAAATACACCCCGGTACTGCCCTGGATTGCCCGGCAGTTCGCGCCGGTGATGCAGCTCATGGGGCTACCAGGGGAGGCATCCCTGGCCCTGGTTTTCGGCTTTGTGATGAACATTTACGCTTCCATAGGGGTTATTGCTTCCCTGGACATGACGGTAAGACAGGTCACTATCATTGCCTCTGTACTTCTTATATGCCACAGCCTGCCGGTGGAAACCGCCATCAGCAAAAAAACCGGCGTCCGGGTGATGCCCCTTTTGGCCCTGCGCCTGGGTCTGGGCCTGATTGTAGGCATACTGCTCAATTTAGTGATATAGCGAGGTTGAAAACATGCCTGTATTGGAGATTCTAAAGGAAGCGGCATTGGGTAGTGCCAGTAGCATCAAAAGCATTATGGTAATCGTCATTCCCTTTATGGTGTTTGTGGAGATCATCAAGGATTTGAATCTCCTGGACCGGGCATCCGGTGCCATGGCACCGATCCTGCGGGTGCTTGGCATCTCCAAAGGGGGCGCCATTCCCCTGATGGCGGGCCTGGTCTTTGGTTTAAGTTACGGGGCGGGGCTGATTATCCAGGCAGCCCGTGAGGGACGGATGACACCCCGGGATTTGACCCTGGTCAATGTTTTTCTGGTCATTTGCCATTCCCTGTTTGAAGATACCCTGATTTTCGTAGCCCTTGGAGCGGTGGGCTGGATTATTGTGGTGGTGCGGTTGGTACTGGCCATCGTGATTACCTATGCCTTGGCCCGTTATCTGACCATACGGGAAAAACAGGCTGGACCGGTGCAAACCGCCGGGAGCCTACCGTCCAACTAACCTATGCATTAGCAAGATGGGGAATTATGCCGCTGGGATGTTCAAACCGGCGGCCTTTTTTTACCTTCCAGTGGCAATAATATTTTTCTGATGAAGGGTATTGCAAAAACCGGCGGTTGGTATATAATGACATCAACAGGTCAAAGATAGTCAAAAGGGCAGATAAGGTCAAAGCGGCCATCGGGGTTAGGCAAAATGTTTTTGGCTAATGCTAGGAGCAGTTGAACTACAAACGGCACTCCCATAGGCAGCAAGGAGGGATGAGATGCGCAGTCTGGTGGACCAAATTGAGGCGTATATCAAGGAAATGCTGGCCCGCAGCCCCAACGGTCTGCTGGAAATCCAGCGGCAGGAGCTGGCCCAGGCCTTTGCCTGTGCTCCATCCCAGATCACCTATGTCCTTTCCACGCGGTTTTCCGTGGAACAGGGATACCTGGTGGAAAGCCGGCGGGGGGGTGGCGGGTTTGTCCGCATCGTCAAATTGCCCTTAAATGCCCGTGACTCACTGCAATTCCTGGTGGAGCGCATTGTCGGGCAGGAGGTGTCTCAACAAATCGCAGAAGGCTTGCTAAGGCGGTTGGAGGAGGACCAGCTTATTTCCAGGCGGGAGCGGGTACTATTGCGGGCGGCCATCAGGCGGGAAGCCCTGCCCCTGGAATTACCGGCTCGGGACCAGGTGCGGGCAGCTATTTTACGATCAGTGCTGTTGACATTAATGGTGCCGGGCATGGCAGGGGAAAAGTAAAAACCTTTTGGGGAGGGATCAGGATGGTCTGTCAGGAGTGCAAGCAAAAACCGGCGTCGGTGCACATCACCCAGATTATCAATAATGATAAAACCAAGATCAGCCTTTGCGAGGATTGTGCCAGGGCTTACCAGCACCAGCTTGGCTTTAACTTTGAGCCCAATTTTTCCATTCACAAGTTTTTGGCCAATCTGCTGGACCATGAGCCGGTGGTGGGCAAACCGGCCCGGGCATCTGGTGAGCAGTGTCCCCAGTGTGGGCTGACCTACAGTCAGTTCGGCCAGTTGGGGCGGCTTGGGTGTGACCGCTGTTACCAGGTGTTCGCCGGCAGGCTGGAACCACTGCTCCGGCGCATCCATGGCGGGTTCGCCCACGGCGGTAAGGTACCCCGGCGTACCGGCGGCGCCATCCGGGTGAAACAGGAGCTACGGCGTTTGAAGGCGGAACTACAACAACTGGTGGCCCAGGAGGAGTTTGAACGGGCCGCCAAGGTCAGGGATACCATCCGTCAGCTGGAACAGCAGCTGCAGGCGTAGGGAGGTGGAGGCGTTGGCAGCACATGATCTGATTACCGGCCAGTGCCGGTGGATGGAGGGTTCCGGGCCCCACGCGGAGATCGTCATTACCAGCAGGGTGCGGCTGGCCCGCAACCTGGCGGGGCGACCCTTCCCCCACCTGCTGGATGACAAGGGTAAGCAGGGAGTTTTGGCAGCGGTCGCCTCGGCGGCCGGTGCCGGGGCAGTGGCCCAGCGGTACGGCAAATTGACAGCCATACAGGTATCTGAATTGCCTGCCCTGGATAGGCAAATATTAGTGGAGAAACACCTCATCAGTCCCCAGCATGCCCAGCCGGGCGGCGGCAAGGCGTTGCTGGTAAACGGCGACGGCTCCATTGGCATTATGGTGAACGAGGAGGACCACCTGCGGATCCAGTGTCTGCTTCCGGCTTTACAGCTGCATGAGGCGTGGCGTACCGCCACCGGGGTGGATGACGCCCTGGAAGAAACCCTGGACTACGCCTTCGATGAAAAACACGGTTTTCTCACCGCCTGCCCAACCAATGTGGGTACCGGCTTACGGGCCTCAGTGATGGTGCACTTGCCGGGTTTGGTGATGACCAAACAGATCGGCCGGGTGCTTTCCGCCCTGTCCCAGGTCGGGCTAGCTGTAAGGGGGTTTTACGGTGAGGGTACCGAAGCTGTGGGTAATCTGTTCCAGGTATCCAACCAGATCACCCTCGGCCAGGGGGAGGAGGAAATCCTGGGTAACCTGTCGGCAGTGGTGAAACAGATTATCGACCAGGAACGGTCGGCCAGGGAGGCGCTGGTGCGCGAGGCCAGGGTGCAGTTGGCGGACCGGGTTGGCCGGGCCTATGGCACCCTGCAAAATGCCCACATCTTAAACTCCCAGGAGGCGCTGGCCTTGATGTCCGAATTGCGGCTAGGGCTGGACCTGAAGCTGGTGAAGGGTGTTGATACGCGGGTGCTCAATGAACTGCTGGTGGCCATTCAGCCGGCTTCCCTGCAAGGGGCGGCCGGGCGGGAAATGCAGCCCTTTGAGCGGGATGTGCACCGGGCCCAAGTGGTGCGGAATCGCCTGGTTACTATCCAATCCTAAAGACCAGGGAAGGCAATATCCCCATGAGCGGCGTTGGTAGCATCTTGGCTGTCAATATAGGGTAAATATAATTTGGAGGTGAATATTATGGCAAGATTTACCGAAAGGGCCCAAAGGGTACTGAACCTGGCTGCCGAGGAGGCGGTCAGTTTGAAACACCCCGCCGTGGGAACGGAACACCTGCTGCTGGGACTTTTGCGAGAAGGAGAAGGGGTTGCGGGTAAAGCCCTGACCAACCTGGGGGTGGACCTGAACCGCGCCAGGCAGGAAGTGGTCCAGATCATCGGTAAGGGCGATGTGGAGCACGGGGAACAGATTGGTCTCACACCCCGTGCCAAAATGGTATTGGAGCTGGCCAACGAGGAGGCCCGCCGCCATGGTGTCAACTACGTGGGCACCGAACATATTCTGCTGGGTCTGTTGCATGAGGGAGAGGGAGTGGCCGCCCGGGTGCTGCAAAACCTGGGGGTGAGCGCGGAAAAGGTGCGCCAGCAGATCCTGCTTCTTTTGGGCGGGGGCATTGCACCCATGGGCAATCTGGCCCAAGGTGCTGGTCAAGGCGGGCACCAGGCCCACGCCAAGGGAGTCAAGGCTCGCAGTAACACCCCTGCCCTGGACGAATTCGGCCGGGACCTCACCCAGATGGCCAGGGAAGACAAACTGGATCCGGTGGTAGGCCGGGAGAAGGAAATCGAGCGGGTGATCCAGGTATTAAGCCGCCGGACCAAAAACAATCCGGTGCTCATTGGGGAACCTGGGGTGGGCAAAACCGCCATTGCCGAGGGCTTGGCCCAGCGCATCGTGAACAACCAGGTGCCGGAGACACTGACCGGCAAGCGGGTGGTGACTCTGGACATGTCCGGCTTGGTGGCCGGATCCAAGTACCGGGGTGAGTTTGAGGAGCGGCTGAAGCGGGTGATGCAGGAAATCCGCCAGTCCGGCAATGTTGTGCTTTTTATCGATGAACTGCACACCCTCATTGGGGCCGGTGCAGCCGAGGGGGCCATCGATGCCGCCAATATTTTAAAGCCAGCTCTGGCCAGGGGCGAGCTCCAGTGCATTGGGGCTACCACCCTGGATGAGTACCGCAAGCATATTGAAAAGGATGCCGCCCTGGAGCGGCGCTTCCAGCCCATCATGGTGGGTGAGCCCACCCGGGAGGAGGCTATGGACATCCTGCGGGGATTGCGGGACCGCTATGAAGCACATCACCGCGTTAAAATTGCCGACCAGGCCTTGGAGGCGGCGGTCAACCTGTCCCATCGCTACATCTCCGACCGCTTCCTGCCGGACAAGGCCATCGACCTCATCGATGAGGCGGCTTCCAGGGTACGCCTGCGGGTTTATACCGCTCCGCCCGACCTGAAGGAACTGGAAACCCAGCTGGAGGAGGTCCGCAAGGAGAAGGAAGCCGCGGTGCATGCCCAGGAATTTGAAAAGGCAGCCCAGATGCGGGACCGGGAGCAACAGCTGAAAAACCAGCTGGAGGAACAGAAGAAACGTTGGCAGCAGGAAAAAGGGATCAAGGAATCGGTGGTCACTGAGGAAGACATTGCCCATATCGTATCCAACTGGACCGGCATTCCCGTGGTTAAGCTGGCCCAGGAGGAGTCCGAGCGGTTGTTGAAGCTGGAGGAAGTGCTGCATGCCAGGGTTATCGGCCAGGACGAAGCGGTACGGGCGGTGGCCCGGGCGGTGCGACGGGCCAGGGCGGGGCTCAAGGACCCCAAGCGTCCCGTTGGCTCCTTCATCTTCCTGGGTCCCACCGGTGTGGGGAAAACGGAACTGGCCAGGGCGCTGGCAGAGGCCCTGTTTGGAGACGAGGATGCCATGATCCGACTGGATATGTCGGAATACATGGAGAAACACACCGTTTCGCGGCTCATCGGTGCTCCCCCCGGCTATGTGGGATACGAGGAAGCCGGGCAGCTGACGGAGGCGCTCCGGCGCAAGCCCTATTCGGTGGTGCTGTTTGACGAGATTGAAAAGGCCCACCCCGATGTGTTCAATGTGCTGTTACAGGTACTGGAGGATGGCCGGCTGACCGATGCCAAAGGGCGGACGGTGGATTTTCGTAACGCGGTACTGATCATGACCTCCAACGTGGGTGCCAGTACCATTAAACGGGAGAGCAAGATGGGCTTCAAGACCACCACGGTGGCGGCGGACAGCTACGAGGAAATGCGTAACCGGGTGATGGAAGAATTACGGCGCACCTTCCGGCCGGAATTCCTGAACCGCATCGATGACACCATCGTCTTCCACAGCCTGTCGGAGGAGGATATCCGCCGGATTGTGGATCTGATGCTCAAGGGGCTGAACAAGCGCCTCAGGGAACACGACCTGCAGGTGGAGGTAACGGATGAAGCCAAGGCATTCCTGGTAAAGGAAGGCTTTGATGAAACCTATGGCGCCCGCCCCCTGCGCCGGGCCATTCAGCGGGAAATCGAAGATCGCCTGTCGGAGGGATTGCTGGAAGGCAAGTTTGCCAAGGGTGACCGCATCGGCGTAGATTTGCGGGAAGGCAAGTTGGAACTGGCGAAAATAGGTTAGTAGCCACAATTGGATTACGGGCATCCCGGCGGCAGGCGGACACCTGTTGCCGGGTTTTGCCCGTTTAAAGTTTAGTCGTTTTGTAGATTGTTTTCCACATCCCTTCCCCCACCCATTGGAAGTAATGGTATAATATAAACTATGGGCAGCATTAGAGACATAAGATGGTGGAAACGGGGGAGTGGTGGTTGAAGCGAAAGGTGAGGTTCACTTGCCAGCAGTGTGGCCAGGAATCCCTGAAGTGGATGGGCCGGTGTCCGGGATGCGGTGAATGGAACACCATGGTGGAGGAAGGGTCAGGCCCGTCAGCTGTGTCTTTGCCTGGGGCGCTGGTGCCACCGGTAGCGGTAACGGAGGTGCAGGGAGGAGAACTCCGCCGCAGCCTCACGGGCATTCGGGAATTGGACCGGGTACTGGGGGGCGGTGTGGTACCCGGCTCGGTGGTACTGGTGGGAGGTGATCCCGGCATCGGCAAGTCCACCTTGCTGTTGCAGGCCGCCAACCAGGTGAGTATGAACGGCCCGGTACTGTATATCACCGGGGAGGAATCGGTGGAACAGGTCCGTCTGCGGGCGGAGCGCCTGGGTACCTTGAGCCCCCGGTTGTATTTGATGGCAGAAACCAGTGTGGAGGCGGCTATCCTCTTTATCAGGGATATGTGCCCCCTTTTGGTGATCATCGACTCCATTCAGACCATGTTTTTACCGGAACTGTCGGCGGCCCCTGGCAGTGTCGGCCAGGTAAGGGAGTGTGCCGCCCGCCTGGTGCGGGTGGCCAAGGTAGACCAGATCCCGGTGGTACTGGTTGGTCATGTGACCAAGGACGGAGCCCTGGCTGGTCCGCGGGTACTGGAGCACATGGTGGACACCGTCCTCTACTTCGAAGGGGACAGACACCATGCTTTCCGTATCCTGCGTTCCGTCAAGAACCGTTTTGGCGCCACCAATGAGATTGGTGTTTTTGAAATGGCTGCAGCAGGTCTCCAGGAGGTAGCTAACCCCTCCCAGCTGTTCTTGCAACAGCGGCCCAGGGGGGCCGCCGGTTCGGTGGTGGTGATGAGCCTGGAGGGTACCCGCCCGGTACTCCTGGAAGTACAGGCCCTGGTCAGCGGCAGCGGGTATGCCAACCCCCGCCGGCTGGCCACCGGACTGGACTGGAACAGGGCCCTGTTAATGATTGCGGTATTGGACCGGCGTGGAGGGTTCAGCCTGGCCCAGTCCGATGTTTTTCTCAATGTGGCTGGTGGCGTACGGGCGGAGGAACCTGCCCTGGATCTGGGTATTTGTCTGGCCATTGCCTCCAGCCATCGTAACCGGCCCTTACCGGTGGACATGGTGGTAGCCGGCGAGGTGGGGCTGGCGGGTGAAGTGCGGGCGGTGACCCAGCTGGAGACCAGGCTCAAGGAAGCCGCTAAATTGGGTTTCCGGCGGGCCATTGTTCCCCAGCAGCAGGGATTGCCCGATGTGGACATGGAGCTGGCCGCCGCTGGCACCCTGGAGGAGGCGCTGGCGGCAGCCTTTGGAGGTTAGGAAATTGAAGGAACAGGAAAGGTTGATGCGTGCCCTGCGGCTTTTGGCACCGGGTACTCCCCTCCGGGAGGGACTGGATAACATCCTGCGGGCCAAAACCGGGGCGGTCATAGTGCTGGATGACAGTACCCAGGCGCTGGAACTGGTGGAGGGCGGGTTTGACATCAACTGCGAATTCCGTCCTTCCTACCTGTATGAGCTGGCCAAGATGGATGGGGCCATTGTCATGTCCCGGGATGGGCAACGAATCTTGAAGGCCAACGCCCATTTAATGCCACCACCCCACATTCCTTCCCAGGAGACGGGTATCCGCCACCGCATTGCCGAACGGATGGCCAGGCACACCGGGGCCCTGGTGGTGGCCATTTCCCAGCGCCGCAGCCTCATTACCCTTTATTTTGGTAACAACCGCTACCTGCTCAAGGATACAGCCTTCATCTTGAACAAGGCCAACCAAGCGGCCCAAACCCTCGGTAAGTACCGAACGGTGCTGGACAGGGCTCTCAACAACCTGAGCGCACTGGAATTCGAGGATGTGGTGACCTTGCACGAGGTGCTGAAGGTGCTGCAACGGGCGGAAATGGTGCAGCGCATCCGGGAAGAGATGGAGCTTTACATCTGCCAGCTGGGTACCGAGGGCAGGCTGGTGGACATGCAGCTGGAGGAACTGGCGGGCGGGGTGGCAGAGGAGGAACTGGCGGTGATCCGGGACTACCTTCCCCCCGGTGACCGCTCTCCCGATCAGGTGGTACGTTCCTTGCGGGCCCTTTCTGGTGAGGAATTATTGGAATTGACGCCCATCGGCCGTGTACTGGGTCTGGGAGGGGCTGTGTTAAGCACGGAACAACCCCTGGTTCCCCGGGGTTACCGTTTGCTGCAAAAGGTACCCCGCCTCCCTGGGCAGGTGGTGGAAAATCTGGTGAAGGCCTTCGGCAGCCTGCCCGCCGTGTTGAACGCCTCCCTGGAGCAACTGGATGCTGTGGAAGGCATCGGGGAGGTGCGGGCGCGTTATATCAAAGAAGGATTGAAGCGCCTGCGGGAACAGGTATTGATTGATCGGCACTTCTAAATTCAATAATGGTCATTGACACATAAAAAAACCATATGATATAATATAAACCTTTATTTGACAAGAGTGCGGTGCCCTGTTATAATATTGATATCCTGGGGATCGGGCTGTCAGGAGGTGGAAATCAGTGTTCAAGGTGGGTGATCGGGTTGTCTACCCCATGCACGGTGCCGGGATCATCGAGTCCATCGAAGAAAAGGAAGTACTCGGCCGCATCCGCAAATACTACATCATGCGTATACCCATCGGTGATATGAAGGTCATGATTCCCTTGGACAACGTGGAGGAAATCGGCCTGCGGGAGGTCATCGATGAAGACACCATCCAGGAGGTTCTGGGGGTGCTGAAGGACAGGCGTAATACCATGTCACCCAACTGGAACAGGCGTTACCGCGCCAACATGGAAAAGATCAAGAGTGGCAATATCCTTGAGGTGGCAGAGGTGGTGCGCAACCTGGTCTTACGGGAACGGGAAAAGGGATTGTCCACCGGTGAGCGTAAGATGCTGGAAAACGCCCGCCAGATTCTGGTTAGTGAACTGGTTCTGGCCAAGAATACCGGGGAAGAACAAGTAGAGTCCATGCTGGAAGGGGTACTGGCCTGACCAAAAGGACCGCCAGTCCCTTTTTTTGCACCTTTTTTTCCGTTGCAGGATTTTCCAGCGCCCGGTATAATGGTGAAAGTAATCAGTAAGACTATGGAAAGGAGGTGAAGGAATGATTTACCGGATTGTACGAATGATTATTATGGTGGTTATGGCGGTAGGGGGATTTGTACTTGCCGATTTCCTGGTTCATCTGTGGTTTGACACAACCCCCAAGGTCGAGGTATTATGGCCCATCCTGGGCTTGACAATAATTGTATTCGCTCTGATTGGGCTCAGTGTGGCGCCGAAGCTGATTGCCGGAGTGGTGCAAGCTACCCGGTGGTTGGAAGCCCGCTTGAACCGTACGCCTACCCACGAGATTATCGGGGGTGCGCTGGGTCTTATCCTCGGACTTATAATAGCCAATTTATTGGGCGTTTCTTTTTACCGGCTTCCTTTTGTGGGAACCTACCTGTCCATCGGAGGCAGCCTGATCCTGGGATACTTGGGTTGGAGCTTCGGTACCAAGAAAAAGGACGAACTGTTGGGACTGTTCTCCATCTTTCAAAGGATCGGCGGCAAGGACAAGGCGGTGGCCAGGGCTGAAGCCAAGCCGCTTTATAAAATTCTGGATACCAGTGTGATCATCGATGGCCGGATCGCGGACATCGTTAAAAGCGGATTTATTGACGGCACTCTGATCATCCCCGGGTTTGTCTTGGAAGAGCTGCGACACATCGCCGATTCCTCCGACCTGTTGAAAAGGAACCGTGGGCGCCGTGGCCTGGACATCCTCAACAAAATGCGCAAAGAACTGGATGTCATGGTGAAGATTTATGAGATGGACTTTGAAGATCTAACTGAAGTGGACAGCAAGTTGGTCCGCCTCGCCAAAAAGCTGGATGCCCATGTGATTACCAATGATTACAACCTCAACAAGGTGGCGGAACTGCAGGGAATCAAGGTGTTAAACATTAATGAACTTTCCAATGCGGTGAAGCCGGTGGTGTTGCCCGGCGAGGAAATGCAGGTGCAGGTGATCAAGGACGGTAAGGAACTGGGGCAGGGTGTGGGCTACCTGGATGACGGCACCATGATTGTGGTGGAAAACGGGAAACGCTACATTGGCCAGACCATTGCCGTGCTGGTGACCAGTGTGCTGCAGACCGCGGCGGGACGGATGATTTTTGCCCGTCCCAAGACATTGGTGGACCGCAAGGGAAACCACTCCAACCATCTTGACCGGGGTGAGTACCAGTGGATGAGTTAGTAGCAGCGGTGGTGGTGGCGGCGGGACGGGGAAACCGGATGGGTACGTACCTGAACAAGGTTTTTCTGCCCCTGGCGGGAAAGCCGGTCCTCGCCCATACCCTGCAAGTTTTGGAACAGTCCCCCCTTATCGGTGAGGTGGTGGTGGTGGCGGCGGCAGGTGAAGAGCCTGCTTGTACCAACCTGATCCGCCAGCACCGGCTGGCCAAAGTCCGCACCGTAGCTACGGGGGGAGCCCAGCGTAGCGATTCGGTAGCCCGGGGACTGTCAGCCTTGCAGACGGCCTCTGGATTGGTGGCCGTGCACGATGGTGCACGGCCACTTTTTACGCCGGACCTGCTGGCCAGGGTGGTATTAGCTGCCACGGTGGACGGTGCGGCCCTGGCGGCTGTGCCGGTGAAGGATACCATCAAGATCGCCCGGGGGGACGGGCTGGTGGAATCCACCGCCGACCGGGCCACCCTGTGGGCCGCCCAAACTCCCCAGGTGTTCCGGTTACCGCTGCTGCGGGCGGCCTATCGCCAGCCGGCGGAAATGGTGGCTGCCGTCACCGATGATGCCTCCCTGGTTGAGGCCATGGGGGTTCCGGTGCGGCTGGTGATGGGCAGTTATGAAAACATCAAGATCACCACACCGGAGGATCTGGTATTGGCGGAGGCTATCATCCGGCAGCGGCAATTGGCCCAGGGACTGGTGGAAACCGCCGGTAAAGGGGAGGGGAAGGAATTTGCGTATAGGCATGGGATTTGACGTGCACCGACTGGTGGAAGGGCGGCGGCTGATCCTGGGCGGGGTGGAAATACCCCACACTTTGGGATTGTTGGGACACTCCGATGCCGATGTGCTGGTCCATGCCCTGATGGATGCCTTGTTGGGGGCCCTTGGGCTGGGAGATATCGGGCAGCACTTTCCGGACACCGATCCAGCCTACGGGGGAGCCAACAGCATGCATCTTTTGGCCAGGGTGATGGGTCTGGTGCGGTCGGCCGGTTACATGGTGGTAAATGCAGATGTGGTCATCATGGCACAGCAGCCCAAAATCAACCCCTACCGCGAGGCTATCCGCCAGAACCTGGCGGTCGTCCTGGGGGTGACGACGGACCGGGTGAACATCAAGGCCACCACCACCGAGGGTCTGGGATTTACCGGCCGGGGTGAGGGCATTGCGGCCCAGGCGGTGGTGTTGCTGGCACAGGAGGAGAGGTCATGAGATGGGCATTATGAAGGTACAAATGGGTACAGCCATCGGTGTGAACTACTCCCGCCTGTAGAGGCGTGAGCTTCCTGCTTCACAGACAACCTGCGGTGTCTCGGCAGGCTTGAATTCCCGTGGTCCCCACGGTACTGCGTCTGCTAAAGGGTGAAGGAGCAGTTTGCAGACGTGGGGGATGTCCCCCGGTTCTGTTTGGCCTTTCCCCGACATAGGTTAGGCTGGGGGGTGCGGGGATTGCAGGATCCGAAAACAAGGTTCAAGGGTTTACACGGGTTAATTGCCCTGGTTGTAACCACGGGAATTTTCCTGTATATTTTTGATCTCCTTTGGCAATTTCAAACTAGACTGGGCCTTTTTTAAGCCGCGGAAAGCAGTGGCCGGGGCGGGTCCGAAACGGGAGTTGAGGAATAATGGACAAGTTCAGGGTAAGGTTTGCCCCCAGCCCTACCGGACCGTTACACATCGGGGGGGCCAGGTCAGCCCTCTTTAACTACCTGCTGGCCAGGAAGCATGGGGGAACCTTTATACTGCGCATTGAGGATACCGACCTGGAGCGATCCAGCCGGGAATCGGAGCAAAACATCATGGACTCGTTACGCTGGCTGGGTATGGACTGGGACGAGGGTCCCGACAAGGGCGGGCCCTTTGGTCCCTACCGCCAGACGGAACGGCTGGGTACCTACCGGTCCTATGTGGATAGGCTGCTGGCGGAAGGTAAGGCTTACCTGTGCTATTGTACCGAAGAGGAACTGGCGGCGGAACGGGAAGCCCTGATGACCAAGGTGGAATTGCCCCGCTATCTGGGCCGCTGTCGCAGTCTGACCCAAGGGTGCCGGGAGCGCCTGGAGGCGGAAGGCCGGAAACCGGTGGTGCGCTTTCTGGTGCCGGAAGACCAAACGGTGGTGGTGGAGGACCGGGTGCGCGGACAGGTAGCCTTTGAAACCAACGGCATCGGCGATTTTGTCATCGTCAAGTCCGATGGCATACCCACCTACAACTTTGCGGTGGTAATTGATGACGCCACCATGGAGATCACCCATGTCATCCGGGCGGAGGAACACCTGTCCAACACCCCCCGCCAGATTCTCATTTACCAGGCCCTGGGATTGCCGCTCCCGGAGTTCGCCCATATCTCGCTGATTTTGGGTAAGGACCGCACCAAGATGAGTAAAAGGCACGGGTCCACCTCGGTGGTACAGTACCGGGAACAGGGCTACCTGCCGCAGGCCCTGGTGAACTTCCTGGCCTTATTGGGGTGGGCGCCGGAGGGGGAAGAGGAAATCTTCAGCATGGAACAGCTGGTGGACCGGTTTTCCCTGGATCGGGTGGCCAAAAATCCGGCGGTATTTGACATGGACAAGCTGTTGTGGCTGAATGGCTATTATATCCGCCAGGCACCCCTGGAAGAAGTTACCCGGTTGGCTTTGCCCTATCTCCAGGCAGCAGGGTATGTGGGTGGGGAGGTATCCCACGTCCAGATGGAGTGGCTCAAGCACCTGGTGGGGGCTGTACGGAAGGGTATCAGCCACCTGGCGGAAATTCCGGCCCGGACGGCGCTGTTCTTTACCAATGAGTTGACCTATTCCGCCGAGGCCCAAAGGGTACTGCAGGAGGAGCAGGTACCCATGGTGCTAAACACCCTGAAGGAAAAGCTCGCGGTTACCCCCATGACGGAGGAAGGGGTAAAGGGTATGTTAAAGACCCTCGCCAAGGAACTGAAGCTGGGCGGTAAGCAGGTTTATATGCCCATCCGGGCAGCCCTCACGGGCGAGGTGCACGGTCCGGAGCTTTTTGACATCATTCCCCTGCTGGGGGTTGAGGAGTGTGCCCGGCGGCTGGATAGTGCCGTGGCGCTGGTGACCGGCCCTTGACACTGTCCGGCAGTGGTGGGTATAATGGGAACAAGTTTGATCAGGTGTAAACACCGGGAACGGGGAGAGTAGGTGGAAACTTGCCGGTCAGAGAGGGGACGTCACCGGCTGGAAGCGGCCCCCGGAAAACCCACCGAAGTGCACCCGGGAGTGGCGGGGCGGAAAGACGAAGTATGTCCCGACGCTGGTTGCGTTACCGCCAGGTGTCCCCTATTGCCCCCATGGGGCAGGGATACCCAAAGGGGAGCGTTGGATGACGCTCAAGCAGAGTGGAACCGCGAAAGACATTGCAAACCTTTCGTCTCTGCAGCGCCGGCTGCAGGGGCGGAGGGTTTTTGATTTACTAGAAAGCCAGGGGGTGTCCAGCCATGTTTAGCCAGATCAAGAGGGATATCCGGGCGGTTTTCGAGCGGGACCCTGCCGTGAAGTCCGTCCTGGAGGTTATCCTGTGCTATCCTGGTTTCCATGCCGTGCAGATGCACCGTGTCGCTCACTGGTTTTACCGGCGGGGGTGGATGGTCACAGCCCGTTTTATCTCCCAGGTGGCCAGGTTTTTAACTGGCATTGAAATCCACCCTGGCGCCACCATCGGCCAGGGGCTGTTCATCGACCACGGCATGGGCGTGGTCATAGGCGAGACGGCGGAAATCGGGGACAATGTCACCCTGTACCAGGGGGTCACCCTGGGAGGGACCGGCAAGGAAAAGGGCAAGCGCCATCCCACCATCGGCAACAATGTGGTCATCAGCACCGGGGCCAAGGTACTGGGATCCATCACCATTGGCGATAACGTCAAAATCGGCGCCGGGTCGGTGGTGCTGCGTAATGTGCCGCCCAACTGTACGGTGGTCGGTGTGCCGGGCAAGGTAGTGGTCCGCAACGGGCGTCACCTGGCGGACGGTGACATGAGTGCCATTGATCTGCACCACGACCGGCTGCCGGACCCGGTGGCGGAAATGATTTTATGCCTGCAGCGCAAAATAGAAAGGTTGGAAAACCGCATTGCGGAGTTGGAGGTCGAACGGGATGCCCATCAGCATTTACAACACACTGAGCAGGAAAAAGGAAGAATTTCAGCCGGCTGATCCGGGCCGGGTACGGATGTACGTGTGCGGACCCACCACATACAACTTTATCCACCTGGGCAACGCCAGGCCGGTGGTGGTTTTTGACACCATCCGCCGCTACCTGGAGTACCGGGGTTACCAGGTCACCTACATCCAGAACTTTACCGATATTGATGACAAGATCATCAACCGGGCGCGGGAGGAGGGAGCGGATCCCCTGGCCCTGGCTCAGAAATACATCAAGGAATACTTTCGCGATGCCGATGCCCTGCAGGTGCGGCGGGCCAACGTCCATCCCCAGGTATCCCACCACCTGCCGGAAATTATCAATATGATCGAAAT
>DDKM01000022.1 GCA_002339345.1 Firmicutes bacterium UBA2598
CTTCCCGGCGGGTGAGTTAAAACGCAGGCATATCAGGGCTTACAGTGGTTGGAACGAAATAACCTTTCGCGCTATTTCTTGTGAAGGTGTGAAAAAAGGCGGTCTGCGGGTAATTTTCATGGGTCAGTCCTGAACTTGTCGCACCAACGTTGCCTGCCGGCGATTTATCGGGTATAATATTGAGGATTTTAACAATTATTACCAATGGAGGTTTTTTATTTTGGAAGGGAGCAGGGGACTGGCCCGGGCAGCAGCTGTGATCATGGTTATGACCCTGCTCAGCCGCCTGCTGGGGCTTGTGCGCGATGCCTCCATCGCCGCCATTTTCGGGGCCACCGGCATCACCGACGCATATCTTGTGGCTTATACTATCCCCTTTACCGTGCAGACTGTGCTGGGGATTGGTTTTGTGACGGTAATTGTGCCTGTCATTACCTCCTACCTGGTTCGCAATGAGCGGGATGAGGCCTGGCGGGTAGCCGGAGCGGTGTTGACATGGACGGGTGTGGTACTGGCTGGCATCGCCCTGCTGGGGGTAATGGCCGCACCAATGCTGGTGGGCATCATCGCGCCCGGTTTTGAGCCTGAGGTATTCTCCCTGGCTGTGCACCTTACCCGCATCATGTTTCCGTCCATTTTGTTTGTGGGTTTGGGGATGCTGGCCAGTGGTGTTTTAAATGCCGGACACCGGTTTGCCATTCCGGCCCTGGCGCCGGCCGTGCCGAATGTGGCGGTAATTTTCGCCGTGCTGGGGGTGGGGAGCCTTTTCGGTGTAACCGGCGTGGCTTGGGCCACCCTGGCCGGATTTGTGGGTTTTCTATTGGTGCAGATGCCCAGCCTGCGTGGGATGGGCTTTACCTTCCATCCCTCCCTGGCTGTCAATCATCCGGTGGTACGAAGGGTGGGGGCTGCCCTGGGCCCCCTTTTGCTGGCTGTCTCCATCAACCAGATTTACCTGATCATGAACCGCTTTTTTGCCTCCGGCTTGCTGGCAGGCAGCATTACCGCCCTGGACCTGGGCAACCGGGCGCTGCAGCTACCCGGCATCTTTGTCAATGCAGTGTACACCGTCACCTTTCCCGCCCTGGCAGAACAGGCTGTGCGGCAGGAGCGGGAAGGTTTGACCCGCACCATCCGCCAGGGGCTGATTCTGATTCTCCTTGTGATCATTCCGGCATCCGTTGGGATGATGGTGCTCAGGGAGCCCATCATCAAGCTGCTGTATGGCCGGGGCGCCTTTGACCAGGCCGCGGTGGAAATGACTGCCCTGGCCCTGCTGTATTTTGCCGTGGGTTTTCCTGCCCAGGCCGCCAACCAGGTGCTTACCCGTACCTTTTATGCCATGGAAGATGTATCCACACCGGTGTGTTTGGGCCTGGTATCCGTAGCGCTAAATGGTGTATTGAGCCTTTGGCTGGTAGGCCGGATGGGTTACAGCGGCCTCGCCCTGGCCAATTCCGTTGCCACAGTGGTTAATATGGTGGTGCTGCTGGTGGTGCTCCATGGCAGATTGCCGGGCCTGGATTTGCTAGGTTTAACACTGGGGGTATTGAAGATCGGTGTTGCCGCCCTGGCCGCCGGCACGGCCATGGCTGCGGTCGCCGGGTGGGCAGGTACTGCCCCGGGGTTTGGCAGCCTGTTGTTGCGACTGACTATCGCCGCGGGTGTGGGCGGAGTTACTTTCCTGGCTGGCGCCTCCCTGCTCAGGGTACCGGAGCTCCGGCAGTTTCTGGGGCTGGTACGGCGATCCTGGCATGTTCAGGAAAAAGGAGATTAAGGCAGGAATACCTTGCGTGGTGTAGAAATATTAAGTTGGTTATGGAGAGGATGGGTGTTTATGATGGATGCCTTGGCCATCCAGGCCGTTATTCCCCACCGGTACCCATTTTTACTGGTGGACCGGATTATTGAGGTTGTACCGGGTGAAAGGGCTGTCGGACAAAAAAATGTCACCATTAACGAACCCTTTTTTCAGGGTCATTTCCCGGGACACCCAGTAATGCCAGGGGTTCTGATTCTGGAGGCCATGGCCCAGGTGGGGGCCGTTGCACTGTTGCAAGTGCCGGAATTTGCCGGCAAGATTGCCCTGTTTGCCGGGGCGGACCAGGTACGGTTCCGGCGGCAGGTGGTACCCGGTGACCAGTTACAGCTGGAAGTGGAGATCACCAAGCTGAAGGGCAGTATTGGTAAGGGCCAAGCCAGGGCATATGTGGCTGACCAGTTGGCTGCCGAGGCGGAACTGATGTTTGCTGTGCAGAAGTAGCTGCCTGGAAGCTTAATCATTTATAGTAATTACTTTGGTTAGGAGCGATAACTGTTGAGTCTGAAACTGTTGTGGGCGTTGCCATTGGCTTTCGGAGTGGCCTATATCAGCACTCCTTGGGTCCGGCGACTGGCGGTAAAGGTGGGGGCCACGGACACTCCCAATGAACGCAAAGTGCATCACGGGATAATGCCTCGCATGGGCGGTCTGGCCATTTATCTTGGCTTTGTTGTGGCGGTACTGCTTACCCAGTCCCTTTCCCGGCCCCTGACGGGACTTCTCCTGGGTGGTACCTTGATCGTCCTGATGGGGATGGTTGATGATATCCGGGGAGTTTCCCCTAAGATGAAGCTCCTTGGGCAAATCGCGGCGGCATTCATTGTTGTTGGCTATGGGGTTAAAGTTCAGTATATCACAAACCCCTTCAGCGGGTTGATCATCCTGGGTAAGTGGGGAATTCCGGTAACGGTGTTCTGGATCATCGGGGTGACCAATGCCCTGAACCTCATTGACGGCCTGGATGGTCTGGCCGCAGGCACTTCTGCCATCGCGGCGGTGACCATGGCGGTGGTGGCCTGGACCCAGGGGCAGATGGCTGTGGCGGGCATTGCCTTTATTCTGGCTGCGGCAGCTTTGGGCTTTTTGCGCTACAACTACCACCCGGCCCAGCTGTTCATGGGGGATAGCGGTTCCATGTTCCTGGGCTTTGCCCTGGCCACCCTGGCGGTGATGGGTCTCACCAAGGGCGCCACCATTATTTCTCTATTTGTGCCGGTGGTCATCCTGGGTATCCCCATCCTGGACACCATGCTGGCCATCGTCCGGCGTTACCTGAACAACCAGCCTATCTTTCAGGCAGATAAGGCTCATTTGCACCATCGTCTCCTGGATTTGGGACTTTCCCATCCCCAGACGGTGCTGGTAATCTATGGCGTTAACTTGGTGCTGGGGGTCAGTGCGGTATTGTTGACGGTTTTGACCACCGACCAGGCGGTAGTAATCCTGATCGGTCTCGCTTCCGTTACCCTGTGGGCGGCCAACCGTTTGGGGGTGCTGGCCCGGATGGCGAGAATGCAGCCCCAAAAGGTGCAGGTTGAAGAGCAGAAAAACTACTATCAGGCCTGAATATTGGAGGGAGAGCCCATGTCTTTCAAACGATGGATGCTAATCATAATGGGCGTCGCTGCACTTTTTGCCGTGGGATTCTTGGCGGGACAGGCGGTGGTAGCACAACCGGGTACCGGAGCGGTCCCTGGTTCTGCAGACGATCCCCTGGTCGCGCAAAGCTTTGTGGACAAGCTGGTGGGTGACACGGTGGATTCCATGCGCCGGCAGGTGGAAGATTTGAATGCACGGCTGGACGAGTTGACCAGGGTGGTGGCCGTGGTGGAAGCCCAGAAAGGCTCCCCACCGCCGCCTCCGGTGGTTCAACCCACGCCACAGCCGGTGACGCGCCGGGGGGTGGTTACTGCCACCTCTGCTAACATGCGCAGTGGTCCGGGTACCGGATTTTTGAAGATCGTGACCTTGAACAAAAACGCTTCCTTCACCGTTTGGGAGGAGCGGGATGGATGGGTACGCATCAGCCTTACTGACGGCCAGACCGGGTGGGTTTCCGCCAGTTTGGTACGGGTGGAATAGCAGAATAGTCCTTGAGGCAGTGAACCACCCCTCCCTTCG
>DDKM01000103.1 GCA_002339345.1 Firmicutes bacterium UBA2598
ACCAACACCAAGATACCCAGCCAAATCGCCCAGTAGTCCTCGTGCTTCCACAGGTAAGACAGGTCCTTTCCCTTTTTGGTTGCCGGTTGCTGGGGAGCCACAGGCTTTTCCACAAAAACACCTCCCAGAAACTAAATATCCCAGGAATTATACCAAAACTTAGGTCTATTTGATGATCACCTCCCCTTTTTTGGTAAGACCTCGGTATTTACCCACCCAGCAGTGGTGCCTATTTCGGCCCTGGGGGCATCGAGGCAATCTCCCTGTTGCAAAAGCTGCCGCGGCATCGGCGGACAAAGGTATGGGATAGTCCTTACTTTCACATACCTTGTTAGAAAACAAGACCATTCCCAGTCGCTAAACTGACAATGGCCTCGCGTGCTCTTATAAATACCGTATTTGTGATTTTGTTTACTTTCTTTTTTATAAACTTATTCGCAATTTATTTTGATATTCCTGCTTCAGGTAACTTTTTTAAAATATTTTTTTGCTAAATATAAAACTACTTAATTACTATCCAGGACTACGATACTTTCTACATACCGTGCCATAAGTAGAGCCAAAATATTTGTGGATAAAAATTAGTCTTCATAAAAAAAGGGATTTGACTGCCCTGGGGCAAATATTTCCTGGCAGGAAACATCATGTAAGGAGCAAACATATGCCTACTGTGTCTATTACCAAAGTATTCACCTTTGACGCGGCCCATTCCTTGAGGGATTACCAGGGGCCATGTGAAAACATCCATGGACATACTTATAAATTGGAAGTAACAGTAAAGGGAAAGCTGCCGGACTCTGGACTGGTAATGGATTTTACCGCCCTGAAGGATGCTGTGGAAACCAAAATCATTCACGTCTTTGACCATCGCTACCTTAACGACCTTGTGGAATTCAACCCCACCTGCGAAAATTTGCTTGTGCATTTTTGGAACATTATCCATGATTCCCTCCATGAATACCCTACCATTCATCTGGAGGAGATAACCCTTTGGGAAACCCCCACCGCCCGGGCCACCCTTTCCCGTGCTGATCTGGAGGAAAGCTGATGCAAGTGACGGAGATATTTTTTGCCATCCAGGGCGAAAGTACAAGCAGTGGCCTGCCTACGGTATTTTTACGTGTGACGGGATGCAATTTAAGGTGTACCTATTGTGACACCACCTATGCTTATACCGGCGGTTTTTGGGCCAACGTGGGAGAGATACTGGAAAGGCTGCATCAATACCCGCTGCGCCGGCTATGCTTAACCGGTGGCGAACCACTGGCTGGAGATCCCGCGGAATTGCAGCAACTGCTTGACGGCCTTGCCCAATGGGAGGTTTCCATCGAAACCAACGGCTCACAACCGTTAGACAAAATTAGCCTGAACGCTAAGCAGCGGTATGTGATGGATCTAAAATGCCCCTCATCTGGAATGGCGCAACACAACCTTTTATCAAATATCTCCTTACTTCGCCCTACCGATGAGGTAAAATTCGTCATCGGGAACCGGCATGATTACCTGTGGACACTTCAGCTCATTCAAACATTCAACCTGGTTCAGAGGTGCCGTGTTAATCTCTCTCCGGTATTCGGTAGAATTGAGCCCGTAGCTCTGGCCGAGTGGATCCTGCAGGACGGGCTGGATGTGCGCTTTCAGCTACAGCTACACAAGATCCTCTATCATCCTGATTGCAGGGGAGTGTAAAGAAAGAATGAAAAAGTCCATTGTCATTTTATCCGGGGGGCTGGACTCCACTACCTGTCTGGCCATTGCCCTGGACCGCGCAGAAGATGTTTACCCCCTGACCTTTACTTACGGCCAGCGGCACAGCGTGGAACTGGATCATGCCAGGGCGGTGGTGAACTATTACGGATTGGGAGATAAGCACAGGCTAATCAACCTGGCCGGTATTTTTCACGGTTCATCCCTCACGGACAAGGATCTGGTAGTTCCCCTGGGCCGTAGCGATAAGGAAATCCAGGAAGGCGTTCCCAATACCTATGTCCCTGCACGAAACACCGTTTTCCTGGCCATCGCCCTGGCCCAGGCGGAAGCTAAGGGGGCCGGCACCATCTACATCGGTGTCAATGCCCTGGACTATTCGGGCTATCCCGACTGCCGCCCAGAGTTTATCGCTGCCTTTCAGCAAGTAATTGACAAAGGAACTGTAGCAGGATCCGCTGTGCGTATCGCCACCCCACTGGTTAACCTTGACAAGGCGGAAATAGTCCGGTTGGCCATGGACCTCAAGGCACCTATACACCTCACCTATTCCTGTTATATGGGTAATGAAAACCCCTGTGGCCAATGTGATGCTTGCCAATTGCGCCAGAAAGGATTTACCCAGGCCGGCTTGGCAGATCCGGCAAACAATCGCCTGTCATAAACAAAAGACCCCCTGGAACAAATTGTGCCAAGGGGGTCTTCCTGGATTCAAAGGGCCTACTGCACGGTAACGGCAGCATGGGGACACGCTACGACACAGTTGCCGCACCCGGTGCATTTAAAACTATCAACCTGCACACTCTCCAACTCCCTGTCATAATACAGGGCTTTTATTTTACAGGCCCTGGCGGCCCCGCAATATGGCTTGTTGTCACATTTTTTGAAATCGATGGAGGCCTTTTTACCCAAGACTGATCTCTCCTTTTACAAATGATCTGTTTCTATTATACTTAATATTCTTTTCACTGTAAAGCATTTGTAGCGTAATTTGTTCCGTCTTAAAACCAAAGGCCCTACCCTTTGGATAGGACCTTTGCTGGTTCTTAATGTTCACCAAGTTATGTATTTGAGTAGGTCGATAGGCCGAGTTCTGTCGTGGATGATCATCTATCTGGGACGCCAGTTGCCTGGCGCCTCTAGCGACCTTACCCGGGGACGGAGCGGGCCACCCCATTGTCCCCCTATTTGGTCTTGCTCCAGGTGGGGTTTACCTAGCCGGATTAGTCACCTAACCGCTGGTGAGCTCTTACCTCACCTTTCCACCCTTACCAATGTCGGAAGTCGGTCGTCGGAAGTCAGAAGCCGGACAGGTATTACCATGCGTATTCCGAGATGAGATTCTGACCTCAGACCTCTGACGACCGGCCTCCGGTACTGGCGGTCTGTTTCTGTGGCACTAGCCTTGGAGTCACCTCCACTGGGGATTACCCAGCACCCTGCCCTGCGGAGCTCGGACCTTCCTCAGGCGCATGTGGCGCCCGCGATCATCTGACCTACTCAATATGCTTTTTTCTTATCAGGACTTACAATATATATTAACTACATGGCATTTGTCAACAGATAGTATGTTGGTAATTGGCGCTAACGGATGCCCTTGGCCCTGGCCACATAAACGGCCATCAGCAAAAATCCCGCAAACATCACCAGCTCAGCCAGAAATAATGGCAGCATCTCCTTGAGGGGAATTTCATACTTGTTGGACAGGTTTCCACCAAACACTCCTGTAAGAATAAAGCCCAGATTAAATACCATCATGGCCAGGACATAGCTCAGCCCAAATTTCATCTTTCAATACCCCCGGTATCAATACCCATGTTCGCCAGTTGATCCGCCCGCTTGTTCCTTTCCCGCGGCACATAACCAAAAGTGATTTTACTAAAGTTTCGTTTAAGCCTTTGCACCTCCTGGAAAAGGGGAATCAGCCCGTCATTCCTCACCCGGTACTCGCCGTTTAGCTGTTTGATCATCAACTCGCTGTCGGCATAAACCGTGATATCCCGGCAACCCAGTTCCGCGGCCCTCTCCAGCGCCCGGATGAGGGCGGTGTATTCCGCCACGTTGTTGGTGGCTTGTCCCAGGAAATGCCCTTCCTCCGCCAGCACCGTACCGTCCGGTGCCGTGATTACAAAGCCGATCCCAGCTGCGCCCGGGTTGCCCCGGGATGCGCCGTCGGTAAAAACAATTCCCTGCAATGAAACACACCCTTCCCCGCCTGCTCTTACCTGAACAGTATTCTACCACAGTTTTCACAGTGTACCAACCCCTGCCCTTTTTTCAATTCTCGGATGGCCAGGGCGGAAATCTCCACCCGGCAGGCACTGCACATTTTACCTTCCAGGCGCGCCAGAGCGGATTGGGGAAACCGTTGCTCCAATTCCTGGTAGTGGGCAAGGATTTCCAGTGGTATTTCCTCAGTCAATTCCATAATTTGCCCCATTAGAATGGCCAACTGCAGTTCCGCCTGTTCCTTTTCTCGATTATAAATGGCAAGTTTTTCCCGGTAGCTTTCCCGCCGCTCCTTCAGGTGCCGACGGTAGACTGCCATCTCCTGTTGCAGCCGTGTTATTTCAGCTATCAGGCGTGCCTTTTCCTCCGCCAACCGGGCAGCTTCCTCCTGGAAGGTTTCCACCTGATGTTGAATACTCAACAAATCCTTGGGATTGTTGGTTTCCCCGGCATAAAGCTTGGCCTCCAGCCTCTTCGCCTTATCAGCGGTCTCGCGATGTTGATCACCGACTTTCCTGGCCCTTCCCTGCAGTTTACCCAGCTTCTCCTCCTGTTCCTTTAAAACCAGTTCCGCCTCGGCAATCTCCTGTTTCTCCTTCCGCAAGGCAATCACAGCAGGGTTTTTCTTCAAACTTTCCTGTTTCCGCCAGTATTGCTGGCGGAGCTGCTGCCATTCCCACAATTTTTCCACCGGTCACCCCACCTTTCCCAATAATGAAGGGGATAGCCAAGCTATCCCCACAGTATGTCTATATGAAAACCCAGGGATCAGTTTTAATGGATGAAGTGTGTATGACAACCCCTTCGGTGGTCAATTCCTGGCCCAACCGGTGGGCAATGGCCGGCACCACCATCCACTCGGTGGCATAATGGCCTGCGTCCACAATTGCGAGACCGGCATTGCAGGCATCCAGGGCTTCATGATGTTTCACATCACCAGTGACCAGCACATCGGCACCTCGAAAAACAGCCTTGGCAATCAACCCGGCACCGGACCCACCGCACAACGCAACCTTACTGACCTTCCGGCGGAGATCACCCTGTACCCTGATGCCGGACAATCCCAGCCTCTCCTTGACCTGGCGGGCAAAATCCTCCAACATGACAGGTGAGGCCAAACGGCCGATCCGGCCGAGGCCTGTTACTAAGCCCTCATTGGCCAGTGGATAGAGGTCATAGGCTACCTCCTCATAGGGGTGAGCCTTCAACATGGCTTTAATTACCTTGGGCAGGATGTTTTGCGGCACTATGGTTTCCAGACGGTATTCCTCCACCTCCTCCAGCACACCCGCCTGCCCGATAAAGGGAGCGGCCCCTGCCAAGGGCAGAAAGGCACCGGTTCCCAGGGTGCGGAAGGAACAGTGGGAGTAGTTGCCGATCCACCCGGCACCGGCCTCGCCCAAGGCCCGTTGCACCTCAACCAGGTGGCCGGCCGGAACAAAGACCACCAGTTTCACCATCTTTTCCCGGTAATCGGCACTGAGTACCTCCACCTGGCTCAAACCCAGGGCCTCGGCCAAAAGGTCACTCACTCCGCCTTCTGCACTATCAAGGTTAGTGTGACTGGCGTAGGCCGCAATACCATGCCGGATTAAAAACTGTACCAGCGCCCCCTGGGGTGTATCAAACCGGATGCTGGCCATGGGACGGAACACCGGCGGGTGATGGGTGACAATCAACTGCACACCTTTGTCCTTGGCTTCCCTGGCCACCTCCATGGTTAAATCCAGGGCCACCAGTACTCCTTCTACCCTCCCGGCCGGTTCACCAATGATTAGCCCCACATTGTCCCATTCAGCGGCAAACCGCCTGGGAGCCCATTGCTCCATAATCTCGATCACCTGCTGGACACTGACAGGCACTTCGCCAGCACCTCCTCCATCACCCGAATGCGATACTCCAGCTCTTCTCGCTTGGCCACCGTCTCCGGTCTGGTACTTTTGGCCATCTGACCGGCGATGTGGCGATACTTGTCCAGCTGCCTGGACAGGATTTTGACCAGCAGGGGATGGCCCCTTTCCAGCAAGCGCGGCCCGATTTCCAGGGCCGTGGGCGTCAATCCCTCCCGGCCGGTTGGTTCAGCCACTACAATGTGATAAATCAACCCGTCCTCTTCCACCAGGTCTTCGGCGAATATGTACCAGTCGTTGTCATCCAACCACCGGCGGAGTTGCGGCACATCGTTCATTGGCTGCATGACCAACCGGTTGATGGTCCGGGTAACCGCCGGGTGATTTTCCAGTATTTTAATGATGGTTCCACCGCCCATACCCGCCAGGATCACTGTCTGTACCTCGCGGGGGGCAATAGTGGCCAGGCCATCGCCACAGCGCACCGCAATTTGATCCTGCAGACCGGCCCGCCTTACGTTTTCCCTGGCCACAAGGAAGGGGCCACGGTGAATATCACCGGCAATAACCCTGGTAGCAATACCCCGGCTGACCAGGTAGACGGGAAGATATGCGTGATCGGTGCCGATGTCGGCCACCCGCTGGCCTGGCGGCACATACCGGGATAATGTCTCCAGGCGGTGGGAAATTTCCTGCATCCTTGTTCGTTCCCTTTCCCATCTGTTAGTATCAGTGAAGATGACATTATATATTATTCACTTCTAAGGTGACGGAAAAAATCCTCCATCAAAGGATTTTCGTTAAAAATAAAAAACCCCGCCATAAACGGGGTACTTACCTATTTTTGGTGGGCCCACCCGGATTCGAACCAGGGACCAACCGGTTATGAGCCGGCAGCTCTACCGCTGAGCTATGGGCCCGTAAAGATGGCTCCCCGGGTAGGATTCGAACCTACAACCTACCGGTTAACAGCCGGTTGCTCTACCCTTGAGCTACCGAGGAGCGAAGCAACATTAATATTATAGGACAGTGTACCCCTTGTGGTCAATACCGATTCTATCATAACGCCCAGAGGACTCCCGCCTCTACGCCTATAATGTTAACAGCGTCCACCGGCAGACAAGGGATCGGAACACCAATCGTTCTTGGTAGCCCTGGGTTCCGTAAAGTCAAGGGGGAGTACCAAGCAGACGCAGTACCGTGGGGACCACGGGAATTCAAGCCTGTCGAGACACCGCAGGTTGTCTTTGAAGCAGGAAGCTCACGCCTCTTTAGGCGGGAGCAGTTCACTCCAGATAATCCTTTAACTTCTTGCTGCGGCTGGGATGGCGCAGTTTTCGCAGGGCCTTGGCCTCGATCTGCCTGATCCGCTCCCTGGTAACACCAAACTCCTGGCCCACTTCCTCCAATGTACGGGACCGGCCATCATCCAGACCGAAGCGCAACCGCAATACCTTCTCCTCCCTGGGAGTAAGGGTTTCCAGCACTTCCTCCAGTTGTTCCTTGAGCAACATAAAGGATGCGGCTTCAGCCGGAGCCGGGGCATCCTCATCCTCGATGAAATCACCAAGATGGCTGTCCTCTTCTTCACCGATGGGAGTTTCCAGTGATACCGGCTCCTGGGCAATCTTCATAATTTCCCGGACCCTTTCCACGGGAATCTCCATTTCATTGGCAACTTCCTCGGGGGTAGGTTCGCGCCCCAGCTCCTGCAGTAGTTGCCGTGAAATACGGATTAGTTTATTAATTGTCTCCACCATATGCACCGGAATACGGATGGTCCTGGCCTGGTCGGCAATGGCCCGGGTAATGGCCTGCCTGATCCACCAAGTGGCGTATGTGGAAAACTTGTATCCCTTGCGGTAATCAAATTTCTCCACCGCCTTAATCAACCCCAGGTTGCCTTCCTGGATGAGATCCAGGAAAAGCATCCCCCGGCCCACATACCGCTTGGCAATGCTTACCACCAGCCGCAGGTTAGCTTCCGCCAAGCGCCGTTTGGCTTCCTCATCTCCCTCTTCCATCCGCTTGGCCAGGATTACCTCTTCTTCAGCGGTCAACAAAGGCACACGCCCGATCTCCTTCAAATACATCCGGACCGGGTCGTCAATACCCACTCCTTCCGGAATGGAGAGATCCAGCTCCACCTCTTCTTCCGGCTCGGTTTTGTCCAGTGCTTCAATCTCTCCCGTTTCCGGCACTATTTCAATCCCCATGGTGCTTAAATGCTCATAAATCTCATCGATCTGTTCGGGGGTCAACTCGATGCCCTGCAAAGCATCCATGATTTCCCGGTAGGTTAACAGCCCACGTTTCTTACCCTTTTCTACCAGGTCCTTAACTTCTGCCTTGCGTTGTTCCTCTTTCATTTTCGCAATCCCCCCTTTCCGCATTTCAGGAGTGGGCAATATCAATCAACATTAAGAAGGATTTTTCAGTCGCTGGGCTTCCCGCTGCAACTCCCTTATCTCCTGTAAGATAGCGGCAACAGCGTGGGTCCGCCCTTCCCGTTCCGCCGACTGGATTTCCGCCTGCCGGGCAGCAATCCGGGCCTGCACCTTGTTCAATTTGACCTGCCTGATCAAATCATCAAAACCCTTGGCATCCCTGATACCTGTATCAGCCGCAAAAAGTTGGGCCACCAAGCTAGCGGCTTCCTCGCCCAACTGACCAGCCAGGGAAGCCGGGGTTGGGGGTTCACCGTTTATACCTGCCTCCACCAGCTTGCACACCACTTCCCGGTAAAGGGGCTGTTCAAAAACCTCATAGCCCAGGATCTCCAAAACCCGCTGACATATGACAGGATCCTCCACCATCCACCGCAAAAGCAGCTGTTCCGGTGAACGCCGTTCCAGGGAGGGAACTGGATAAAGGCCATCCTTATTATGTCTTGTGAGTGGTCTTTTATCCGATTTATTACCAATCTCTAACAACATGGGCTGTGCCAGCTCGGCATAAATGGCCTCTTCCGCCAGGTTTAACCGCTGGGCAACAAGCCTGACATATTCATGCCGCTCCACTGCACTGTTAATATTCTTTAAATCCGGCAGGATGCCCCGGAAGGCTTCCAGGCGACCCTGGAGGGTGTTGGGGTTGGCGTTGGCCACAATGGCTTCCAATTTAAAAGCGATGAGGGTTTGGGCCTTGTTTTCCAAAAGCTCCCGAAAGGATGCAGCCCCGAACCGGTGCAGCATTTCATCGGGATCCATCCCCTGGGGCAACGGTGCTACACGCACCCGGCACCCCCCCTCGTGGAATAGATCCAGACCCTTTAAGGCGGCACTTTGCCCAGCCCGGTCGGCATCATAGGCGATCACCACATCCCGGGTATAGCGGGTGATTAACCGGACCTGGTCCCTGGTCAGGGCAGTCCCCAGGGTGGCTACCGCGTGGCGGATACCATACTGGTGGGCTGTGATCACATCCATATATCCTTCCATGACCACTGCGTAACCTTCTTTTTGGATAGCCGCTGTGGCTCTGTGCAAAGCAAAAAGAATACGGCCCTTCAGAAAGATTGAGCTTTCCGGACTGTTCAGGTATTTGGGTTGGCCATCCCCCAGGACCCGCCCGCCAAAGCCCACCACCCTGCCACGCAAATCAATGATGGGAAACATGATCCTGTGCCGGAAGCGATCATAATATCCCCCGCCTGGTTGGGACCTTGCAGCAACCAACCCCAAGGCGGCCGCTTTCTCCCATGGGATGCCACCTTTGGCCATAAGGTCTGTGAGATAATGCCAACTATCCGGGGCATACCCGATCTGGAAACTGGCAATCGTTTCGCCGGTGAGTCCCCGTTGTGCCAGGTATTTTCTGGCCGGCTCGGCCAAGGGCCCGTTGAGCAAATTATTGTGGTATGCATTGGCCACCAACAGATTCAGGTCATAAAAGGGCTTGTTTTCATCTACACCGGCGGATACTGGTCCAGGGTTTTCCGGCAGTTTAATCCCCACCCTGTCTGCCATGACCTGCACAGCCTCCGGGAAGGTTAACCCCCGTAGGCGCATTAAAAAAGTAAATACATTTCCGCCGGACCCGCATCCAAAACAGTAGTACAGCTGTTTTTCCGGGCTGACGGAAAAAGAAGGGGTGTCTTCATTGTGGAAAGGGCATAAACCCCACAGGTTTTTCCCCTTTTTTTTCAGAACAACATATTCACCAATAACATTGACTATGTCAGCACTTGCCCTGACTTCTTCTACCACATCAGCAGGTATGGAGGCGGTCATCACCCTCACCTCACCGCCACCTGTCCAGTTGTTTATGTTAGTTGTTCGCCATGGCTGGCTGGATTCCTGCTACCCACAGCCTTTCTGCCAACCGGGGAGGCCTGGTTCAACAATCCCTGCAGGTTTTCGACAAAACGAAGACGATCAGTCCTGGACAACAGCCGTGGTCCCCCGGTCCACCGGCCCGCCCGGCGCTCCTTACTCCCGATATGGCGGACCAGCAGGAGGTTATCCATCAGATGGGGCTGGAATATAAACCCTCGTTCGGAGATGGCGTGGGCCCCTCTGGCGAGAACCAGGGCAGCCAGGCCGTAATCACCAGTTACCACCACATCTCCTTCCTCCACCCGGTTGATGATGACCATATCCACAGCCTGGGGAGCACTATCCACCTCAATTACTTCAACTCCCGGCGGGGGGCTGGATAGATGGTGGGCAATAGTCATTACCAGGACCACCTTCCTTTCCATGGGATGGCAGGTGTGGATAATCTCCCTGACTACCGGGCAGGCATCGGCATCAACCAGTACCTTCAACAGGTCCACCTCCCGGCAACGCAATAATTCCTTATTATTCGCTGCTCTGTAATTATTTCCTGCCGGAAGCATCCGGAAGCATAAAGAGAAAGGGGAAAGAAAAACTACTGCCAGGGAGGCGGACGGGTTGGCACGCGCTCTGGGAATCATTCTGTTGATCTTGATGGTAAGTGCTACTTTATATGTACTATACCAAGGAGTATTTCGTGCCATCATCGGATCCTATCTGAAAAACAGGCCGTAAACGGTGGATTGGTGAGCCTTTGTATATCGCATCGATGTGGGGATATAATATGGATAAGGAAGGCAGCGGTTCTGCCGGGCAGCCTGTCACTGTCCGGATAGCCCGACAGGCGAAGAAACCGCTCCTTCCTTTTTCACCCCTTCACCCGCTAAAGCCTTTGGGAACAAAAAGTTCACGGTACAGCCGGATGGCATAGTTGTCCGTCATTCCGGCGATGTAATCACAGGCCCACCGCCAGACCTCCCTTTCCTCCATACCTGCCGGGGCACCGTTCCCTTCGGCAAAGTGGCGGTATAATTCCTTGAGCATGCGTTTGGCCTTGCTCTCCTCCGTTTTGGCCCGGGACCCAATGTAAACCCGGGCAAAAAGGAACTCACGGAGATCATTGGTTGCCTTCTGTACTGCTGGGGTCATGGTGATGGCGGAAGCCCCCTGGTTGGTCTGAATGAGATCCAGGACCATGGTGTTGATCCGTTGTCGGTGGTTGTACCCCAACACCTTCAGGGATTCTGCCGGTAAATCCTCCTCCGTAATAATCCCCGCCCGTACTGCGTCATCTATGTCATGGTTGATATAGGCAACCCGGTCGGCAATTTTTACCACCTGACCTTCCAGGGTAAAGGGAGTGCCTGGACCGGTATGATGCAGGATGCCGTCCCGTACCTCTTCCGTAAGGTTTAAGCCCTTTCCCCCCTCCAGTTTCTCCACCACCCGGAGGCTTTGGTGATTGTGCCGGAATCCCCCGGGATAGACATCATCCAGGGCCTCCTCCCCCGCATGGCCAAAGGGCGTGTGGCCAAGATCATGACCAAGGGCGATGGCTTCGGCCAAATCTTCATTGAGACGCAGGGCCCGGCATATTGTACGGGCAATCTGGGCCACCTCCAGGGTATGGGTCAGCCGGGTGCGAAAATGGTCACCTTCCGGCGCGATAAAGACCTGGGTTTTATGCTTAAGCCGCCTGAAGGCCTTGGAATGCAAGATGCGATCCCGGTCCCGCTGGAACTCCGTCCGGACCTGGCACCGTTCCTCCCATTCGACCCTGCCTTTACTGTTTCGACTTAGGGCGGCAAAGGGAGACAGTTCTTCCGCTTCCCGCTTTTCCAGTTGCTCCCGCCAATCCATGGCATCAGCCTCCTCTCTTAACAAGTAAATACTGCCCCCAAAGGCATAAATCCTGCCGGCTTAAAGCGACCGGGTGTGCCAGGCCGGTAATGAAAAGAGGTGGCGCCAAAACCACCAGCGGCATTTTGCCCCCGGTGAACGGTTGGTCATTTCTGCCGTTTTGGCACTGTAAAGTGTTACAATATGACAGGCAGCCGTTGACGATTAGCCAGTGACCGTTAAACCCATATATTTTCCGAATTAGCTGAAAGTTCTGGTATTTTTATAGAAATGTGATACTATGGCTTCAATAATCCCCTCATCATGCAGGCACGGTATATGGTTATTAAGGGGTATAGGGGGTGAGGCCAAGAGCCTGGTCAGTTCCAAGGGTGGTGTGTCATCGGTATAATTTGGATGCATGCAAAGGAGGTAGTAATGCCGTGTCGGGAAATCAAAGCATTGATCAGTACTGGAAAGAAACCGTTAAGCTTATTTATTCTTTGCTTGCCATATGGGCAGTGGTTACCTTCGTACCGGCGTATTTTGCTAAAACCCTGGTTAAATCCACTATGCTGGGTGGCTGGCCTTTATCTTATTTTCTTAGCGCCATCGTACCTCTTGTAACTTATCTGGTGCTGCTGTTTGTCTATCATAAACAAATGTCCAAAATTGACGAAAAATACGGTGTACAGGAGGATTAACCTATGTCGATGCAGATGAACACTAACCCAGGACCGTCCTCTTTTGTCCAAAGGCTGAATAAAATTTACCTTATATATGTGGGAGGATTTGCGGCATTCGTCATACTCATGGCCATACTCAATGCCATGGGAGTTCCCAACCAAGTCATTGGTTATGCCTTTCTTGTTTGGACCATAGGCATTTTTGCCACAGTTGGTATTGTGTCCCGTACCGGACAAATTACCCAATATTATGTGGCCGGACGGGAGGTACCCGCGCTCTACAACGGTATGGCTACCGGGTCTGACTGGATGAGCGCCGCCTCCTTTATCAGTATGGCTGGTACTATCATGCTTCTTGGCTATGACGGTCTACCATATATCATGGGATGGACCGGGGGATATGTGCTTTTGGCACTGCTCCTTGCCCCCTATTTGAGAAAGTTAGCCCAGTACACCATACCGGACTTCGTCAGCTTGCGTTATGGTTACGGCGGTATGCACCATTTACCTAGGATCTTAGCTTTACTCATCACTATCATCATCGGCTTTGTTTACATCGTTCCCCAAGTTACCGGTGTGGGCATCATCACCAGCCGTTTCCTGGGCATCCCCTTTGCCATCGGATGTTTTGTAGGTTTAGCCGGTATTCTGGTGTGTTCCATGCTGGGCGGTATGAGGGCGGTAACCTGGACCCAGGTGGCTCAATATATCGTGCTAATTATCGCTTACCTTATTCCCGTAACCGTATTAACCTTCCAGTATACCGGTAACCCTATACCCTATCTGGGTTACGGTAAGGTAATATCGCAAGTTTCCGCCGTAGAAAAAAACCTGTTGGATTCTCCTGCTGAGGTGGACGCCCGCAATGCTTGGAAAGCAAGGGCAGATGCTCTTAAAGCCGATGCGGCGGCGCTGCCCGGCAGTTTAGAAGCCAAGAAGGCTGACCTGCAAAACAAACTGAACGCTGCCACCGATCCCGCCGAGAGGGCTAAAATTGAAGCCTCCATTAAGGCATTACCCGCTACCCCTGAAGCAGCCAAAGAAAAGTGGCTGGCAGATGCGAAAGCGGCTGAAGGACGGGCCAAGAAACCTGCTCCCTATATCCAACCCTTTACCCGGATGGACAAGAAAAACTTCCTTATCCTGACCTTTGTCCTGATGCTGGGCACAGCCGGATTGCCCCACATCCTCATGCGATTCTATACCTTACCAACGGTTAAAGCTGCCAGGGAATCAGTATTCTACAGTTTGTTCTTCATCTGCTTGCTATACTTGGCCGCACCCGCCTATGCTGCCAACGCTATCTACACTATTTACACTAAACTAGTAGGTACGCCCATCGCCCAATTACCTGAATGGGTGGCCAAGTGGTCCAAGGTGGGCCTGATTACCATTACTGATATCAATAAAGATGGGATTTTGCAGTTTGCGGAAATCGCCATTAGACCCGATATGGTGGTGCTGGCCACTCCGGAAATCGCCGGATTGCCCTATGTGATTGCGGGCTTGGTGGCTGCTGGCGGCCTGGCAGCAGCCCTCTCCACCGCCGATGGATTGCTGTTGACCATTTCCAATGCCTTGGCCCATGACCTGTACTACAAGATTATTAACCCCAAAGCCTCCATTACCGTTCGCCTGGTTACCGCCCGGGTGCTGTTGGTTGTCGCCGCTTTGCTTGCCGCATGGGTAGCTACTTATAACTTGGCCATTATCGTGGAAATGGTGGCATGGGCCTTCTCCATCGCTGCCTCAACCTTTTTCCCGGTTCTGGTTATGGGTATCTTTTGGAAGCGAGCAACGAAAGAAGGCGCCATCGCCGGGTTGCTAACAGGGCTGACCGTATGTCTCTACTACATGTTTGGCAGCCGTTTCTACGGTGTCGACTGGTTTGGTGTCAGGACCGTGGGTTCCGGCATCTTCGGCGTCCCGGCGGCTTTTCTGGCAATATGGCTGGTATCGCTTATCACACCCGCTCCGCCCAAAGATGTTAGCGGCCTGATTGATAAGATCCGTATCCCCAAAGGTGCTGCCAGAGGCCACGAGGAAGGATTGACCCGCTAACCAACTCAGGGTAAAATCGGTTTGGATGTAAGAATTCCACCAAGTTAGGAGGGAAACAAGGGGCAGTGCAAATCTGCCCCTTGATCGTTCGATGAGTACAACTCAATTCATTGTCCACCTCATTAATTATACCCTTGCTTTTGGCATGTGGTTGATCATCGGCAGGGGTGTGCTGATGGTGCTAACCGCTAACCGTCCAAATCTGATCACCAAGTTTTTTGCTGCAGCAACCGATCCTATGTATAAGTTGGTAAAAAAAGTTGTGCCCTTCGCAAGTGACTTCTGGATCCCACATATTACCTTTATTCTGATCATCCTTTTGCGGCTTTTGCTGTTACCCTATGTGGGTAGTAAACCCTTGATACTAAATTAGCCAGGAGCTAAACGGAGGAGCAGCTAACGCTTCTCCGTTGGTCTTTTGTACCCCTAATCGGGATAGGGGACGGCAAATAGCCGCCGACCCTCCTACCTATGAAAAAATGCAAGACCCTTTTAAATACAGCCCGAAATATAGCGAAAAGGTTTTTCTTGAAATTTGCGGCCTGAACTCGACGACCAAAGCCTTCGTCGAAAGGCGAGGGTGGTCTGGTTCCCCACGAGCAACAGTAAAACGGGGACCAGGCCGGGCATGGCACTGCCCGAGGTATCCGTCGCCCACTACGCCCTCAATGCGGTAGCTCCCACGGGGCAATTACTGCGTGCAGCGACTACGCACGGGTGCCCGAAGAAGCGGCTGGGCTTCAGCCCACGGCGAAGTGTCACTTGGTTCTGGTCGATTCCTGCTGACCTGTCCAAGTAAGCCTTCCGCGAGGATGATAAAAAACTCCAACCCTCAAAGAGTTGGAGTTTTTTGCTTGTTCTATGCGAACTATGCCTGCATAAGCTATGCCTTGACCGATGCGGAGCTCTCTTCAGGCTTCGCCCCAAAGGCGCGGGTACGGATGAGGAATAGACCCATGGCCAGCGCTGCAGCCAACATCCCTACCGGGTAGGAAATCTGGGTACCCAAACGGAAGCCTTCCGGCGCCTGGAGGATGTAGGTGATGGTGACTGCGGTCATAAAGGTGGCCGGAATGGTGGTAATCCAGTGGAACTTCCCATTTTTGGCCAGGTAGGTGGCCGCCGTCCACAGCATAATCATGGCCAGAGTTTGGTTGGACCAGGCAAAGTACCGCCAGATAATGGTGAAGTCAAGCTGGCTCAAGGTATAACCTATTACGAACAAGGGGATGGATATCATGAACCTGTTGGCAATTTTACCCTGTTTTATACCCAAAAAGTCGGCGATGGTCAGGCGCGCGCTGCGGAACGCGGTATCGCCAGAGGTAATGGGGAGTACGATTACACCCAAAACCGCCAGTGTGCCGCCCACCGCCCCGAGCAGGGTAATGGAAATCTTGTTGACCACAGCACCCGGACCGCCATTGGCCAAAGCTTCCGCCAAACCGCCGGTGCCGCCGAAGAAGGTCATAGCCGCAGCAGCCCAGATGAGGGCGATAACGGATTCAGCAATCATAGCCCCGTAGAATACCCGGCGGCCCAGTTTTTCGTTTACAGTACAGCGGGCGATCAGCGGAGACTGGGTACCATGGAAACCGCTAATGGCGCCACAGGCGATGGTAATAAACAGCAGCGGCCAAATGGGTGCGTTCTTGGGGTGCAGGTTGGCCAGGGTCAGTTCGGGGATCTGGTACCCGCCGAAGAAAATTCCGCCGATGATACCAAAGGCCATGATGAGAAGTACCACGGCAAACACCGGGTAAATCCGGCCGATGACCTTGTCGATAGGCAACATAGTGGCCAGGATGTAGTACACCAAAATGATGATCACCCAGACACTCTTGGTAAGTGCCTCGGGGGTCAGTACCGCCAGCAGAGCAGCGGGACCGGTCATAAACACTGTACCCACCAGCACCAGCAGCACCACACTAAAGAAGTTGATGAAATACTTCATGCCCTTGCCCAGGTAACCGCCGACCATTTCGGGCACACTGGCGCCGCCATGGCGCATGGAGATCATCCCGGAAAAGTAGTCGTGCACCGCCCCGGCAAAGATGCCGCCAAGGACGATCCAGAGGAACGCCACGGGACCCCACAGAGCACCGGAAATGGCTCCGAAGACCGGCCCCAGCCCGGCAATGTTTAATAACTGAATGAGGAAGTTTTTCTTCCAGTCCAGGGGAACAAAGTCCACCCCGTCCTGCTGGGTAAGAGCCGGGGTCTTCCGGTTTTCATCGGCGCCGAAGACCCGTTCCACAATGGCTCCGTAGATGACATAACCCACAATGAGAGCTACAACGGAAACCAGAAAAGTGATCATGAACCCTACCTCCTTATAAGTGCAGAATTTCAACACAATTCTACATGAGGAGGGGTGACGGGCCAATGAATATGCCATAAGCGGTACCTATATTAACATCAAAGGGGAACATGCCTACATGGATGGGCGAGCGAACGGTTGTACCCGAAAAGAATAGAGAGGTGCCTGATAGCGCCCCTCCCGTACCAAACAACCTCATAAGCCCATCCGTTCGCGAAACTCCTTGACAAAGTTCCGGCTAACCGGTAATTCCGACCCCTTAGGGTCATCCATCACCAGTTTGAGCGCCCCCTTGAACCAAGGGTGGATTTCCTTGATCCGGTCCCCGTTGACCAGGAAAGCCCGGTGGGTGCGGATGAACCCCTTCCCCGCTAACCTTTGTTCCAGTTCATGGAGCGGCATCTTCACTTCCATAGTGCGTTGGGAAAGGTGCAGCCGGACATACCGGCCCTCGACGGTGGCGTAGACTACTTCGGCCGGGTCTATCAGCACCAATTTTCCACCCTCCTCAGCCACAATTTTGGCCGGAACCCTGCCGCCGCCCTCCCGCGCCCGCAGTTCTTTTAGGACCTGGTCCACCTTGGCTGCCAGATCCTTTCCCCCATCCCTCACCCTGGCCTTTGCCCGGCAAAGGGCATCCCGCAGCCGGTCGGCGTCAATGGGTTTTAACAGGTAATCCACGGCGTTCAGTTCAAAGGCCTTGACTGCAAAGGCATCATAGGCGGTAGCAAAAATGACCATGGGAGGCGCCGACATAGCCGCCAACCGGGCTGCTACCTCCAATCCATCCATATCGTGCAATTGGATATCAAGAAACACCACATCGGGATCCACGAGGGGAATAAGTTCCAAGGCTTCTTCCCCTGACCCTGCCGTCCCCGCCACCTCCACTCCGGGGATGTTCTCCAGCAGGAACTGCAGCTCCTGGCGGGCAGGGGGCTCGTCATCCACAACAAAGCATTTGATTGTCTCCATTTTGCGCCTCCTGCAGCGGAATCCGCATTTCCACTTTTGTGCCCAGCCCTACCTGGCTGGTGATTACCAAACCTGACCGGGGGCCATAAAGGCTCCTTAACCGCTCGTGCACATTCTTTAGCCCGATCCCCAGTCCCTTACAATTTCGCGAAGTTCTCTCCTGCAGCAATCCCTCAAGGATTTCGGTTGCAATGCCCACCCCTTCATCCTTAACTTGAATGCAGACCTCTGCCTGGTCAAGGGTAACTGCAATCTCCACCGTCCCACCTCCCCTTTTGGGCAGCAAGCCGTGCAGTACGGCGTTCTCCACCAGGGGCTGGATGCTAAGGCCCGGAATCAGGGCAGTTTCCGCCCCGGGGTCGATGTGGTACACCACCTTCAAGCGGTGGCCGAACCTGGCCTGTTCAATGGCCAGATAGGTTTCTACGTGTTTTAATTCTTCCCGCAGGGGAACCAGGTCATTACCCCGCTGGAGATTCTGGCGGAAAAAGTCCCCAATCTGCAAGAGCAGGCGCCGGGCGGTTTCCGGGTCCGTGCGGCAAAAGGAAACCACTGTGTTTAGCACATTAAACAGGAAATGAGGGTTAATCTGGGCCTGTAGGGCACGAATCTCCGCATCGGCCCTTAGTTTTTGCTGTTTTTCCCATTCGGCTGCTTCCAGCTGGGTGGAAAAAAGTCGGCCCAGGCCACAAGCAAATTCCAGATCGATGCTGCTGATCTCTTGTTTCCCCGTATGATAAAGCTTCAGCGCCCCGATCACCTCATCCCGCCTCTTTAAGGGAACGATGACCGCAGAACTCAAAACACAGCCCTCATGGGGACACCCCACCTGCTCCCGATTTTCTGCCACACCATATTCACCGGTAGTCAGCACCTTCTGGGTCAGGTGGGTGAGAATGCCTTTGCCCGGCAGATGATGGTCTTCCCCGGCCCCCACATGGACCAGGATCCGCTCCCGGTCAGTGATGGAAACCGCTGCCGCCTTGGTGGCATCTAAAATTATGCGGGCTACCTGGCTAGCGGATTCCGGGATCAAGCCCTGGCGCAGGTAAGGGAGGGTAAGATCGGCAATCTGCAGCGCCTTCTGGGCCTGGACCGCTCCTGCCCTTTCCTGTTCCTGCACCACGCTGTGGATGATGGCCACAAAAATGGCCGTTCCGGCAGCATTAACCAGGATCATGGGCAGCCCGATTACCTGTACTAACCCCCAGGCGGCGGCATAGGGTTTAGCCACCAGGAGAATAATCAGCATTTGGATCATTTCCGCCACAAGGCCCGTCCAAAAGGCAACCTGCCAGTCGGTTACCCTGCGGCCGTACCGCAGGTACACCAGTCCCCCTATGCCGCCCTCCACAAAGGTTGACAGACCACAGGCAAAGGCGGTGAAACCTCCGATGAGGTACCTGTGGAAACCGGCCAAAAACCCGGCCCCCAGTCCAACCAGCGGACCCCCCAGCAATCCCCCCGCCAAAGGCCCGATAACCCGGGAGTTGGCCAGGGCGCCCTGGACCGGGATGCCGGTATAGGTTCCCAGCACCCCTACCAACCCGAAAACCACAGTAAGTAACACCTTTTCCTTACTGCTGGCCCGGTGATTTAACAGCCGACGAAAAATGCGGCTCCGGGTCAATATAAAGGCAATGGTCGCCACCACGCTCATTCTTTCCAGCAGAGAGATAAAAAGTTCGGAAACCATCCACTTCACCTCACCCTGCCATTATAGCTCACTGTTCTAGCCTAGGGGTAGGTAATTTGTGGAAAATGAGCCTGCCTAGTTAAGGATGTAAACCACCTTACTGGCGATGATGGTCATTTCCACGGGAATATCCCTCGCAGTGATGTGGATTTTGCCTTATTGTTGGCCTACTATTTGTGTGGCAAAAATTAGGCGAAGCCAGAATAGGAGTGCAACAACCTAAATTCTGTGGGAAATGCCATAACATTGACATAGTCAACGGAAATGGACCCAAAACCACGGATTCGAGGCACGCCAGGACATAACCGGCTGTGTTAGATGTCATTTGGCGGTGATTGCCGTAAGGTCCAATTCCATTACGGGTGTTTTAGCTGTCATGATAGAACAAGCTGTGCAAGATGCCATATAAAAAATTTAATGGCTCCAAGGTGAAAGCCGCCCCACCGGCTGCTCAGGTACTTTTTTTGAGGCCCAACAGTTCCCGCGCCTCGGCGGGGCTAGCCGCTTCCCGCCCCAGTTCCCGGCCCAGGCGGGCGATGCGCTCCACCAGTTGGGCATTGCTGTCGGCCAGTACGCCTTTGGCGTAGTAGATATTGTCTTCAAACCCCACCCGGACATGGCCGCCCAGGATAATGGCCATCACCCCCAGGGTCAATTGGGCCTTGCCAATGCCCGCCACCGACCAGGTGGAGCCGAGCGGCAGGGACTCCACCATGTGGAGGAGGTCTTTGGGTGTTCCGGGTATACCGCCCGGCACCCCCATCACCAGATTGAAATGGAGGGGCGGCGCCAGCAGGCCCTTGTTGACCAGCCGCAGGGCACTGGCAATCATACCGGTATCGAATACCTCCACCTCCGGCTTTACCCCGTACTCCCCCATCCTCCGGGCGAACAGCTCGATGTCTTGGGGATGATTATAAAACACCTCATCCCCGAAGTTAACTGACCCGGTGGTCATGGTAGCCATTTCCGGACGCAGGGAGACCGGCGCCAAACGCTCTTCGGGGGTCATACCCACCGCCCCGCCGGTAGATACCTGGATTATAGCATCACACCTCTCCCTGATGCGCGTTATAGTCTCCCGGAACACCTCCCGGTCCTGGGTGGGGGTGCCGTCGGGTTTACGCACATGGAGATGGATGATGGACGCACCCGCCTGATACGCTTCATAAGCGGCCTGGGCGATCTCTTGGGGGGTGATGGGCAGCCGGGGGTGGTCAAGCCTGGTCACTTCCGCCCCCACCAGCGCGGCGGTGATAATAAGCTTATGCATGGGTTTTACGCTGGCAGTGGGCCGGGACTACACAGGTTCCCGTTGCCCGGCATACCACCACCGGTTCGGGCAACACGTCGGCAGCGGAGGGCTGGCCGGGAATCCCCGCAGGCGAGATGACCTTTCTGGCCTCAAACTCCATTTTACGGGAAGTGCGGCCCACCGAAAGGATGCGGCCTACCGCCTCGATGTAATCCCCCGCATAGACCGGTTTTAAAAATTCCACCTTGTCATAGGCCACGAACAACCCTTCATCCCCATCGTAACGGATAAGCAGTTCGGTAGCCACATCCCCAAACAGGTTCAGCATTTTGGCGCCATCCACCAACCCGCCGCCGTAATGGGCGTCGTGAGCGCTAATACGTACGCGGATTATGCTTTCCGCCTTTTCCATGTTTACTTCATCCCCCTTTTTACCATCTCCTGGACTACGAAAGAGGCCACGTGCTCCGCATAGGTGTGGGGACCAAACCCGGCGTCATACCCCAGTTCTTTAGCCAGTTCATGGGTAATGCGCGGCCCCCCGACCACCAAAACTATCCTTTCCCTAATGCCCTCCGCTTCCAGCATATCCACCAAGCGGGTGAGGTTAGCCAGATGGACGTTTTTCTGGGTCACTACCTGGGATACCAGCAAGGCATCGGCGTGATGCCGGATTGCCCTCCCCGCCAGTTCCTCTGAACTCACCTGGGCGCCAAGGTTGATGGCATTGATCTGGTGGTAGCTTTCCAGACCTTTGTGGCCATTGTAGCCCTTCATGTTCATAATGGCATCGATGCCCACGGTGTGGGCATCGGTTTCGATGCATGCTCCGATAAAGGTTAGCTTGCGGCCGAAGTGCTGCCCGATGAAATTGTCTATTTCGTCTTTGGACATGACGGTGTATTCGGCTCTGGTGACAGCAATCTGGCTCAAATCCACCCAGTGGGTGCACCTGCCATAAAGGATGAAAAAAGAGAAACCCTGGCCCAGGTCTTCACGGTGGACTACGCTGGCCTCTGTTATACCCATCTGTTCCGCGAGCCTGCGGGCGGCCTCCTGGGCCACTTCGCTTAATGGCAGGGGCAATGTGAACGACAGCTGCACCATCCCGTCGTTCATACTATCACCATAGGGTTTCACCCGAACTGCCTCTGCCTGCACTTTGCTACCTCCCCCCTAACTTTCCAGAAAGCATCAGTTCAGTGAATGGGTTGTAATAATCGGCAGTCTTAGGAACTACTCCCGATAATCCCTTGCCGCCTTCAGGAAAGCGGCAGATGTCCGCAAACATCCCTCGGCCGATAGCCTGCATTAACCCCATGGCCTCTATTTCCATAAGCATTGCTGCCGCCTGGCATAAAACCTGGTTAGCCCGCTTTTGGATGCGTCCTCCTGGCTTGAACTCAATTTCTTCACCCAGATGGCGCATGTTATTGAATATATACCTGGCGTTTTCGATACTAAGATAACGGTCGTGCAAAAGTGGGGTGTGAATGGCCTCGGTCAACATCCCCAATAGATGAATGGTCTGCCCAGTTACCACCGAAGTGACGTTGAACAGGGCGTCCTGGACATGCCCTTTAAAGATGTTGCCGGTCATGTACTTGGTGGGTGGCATATACTTCACAGGCGATGTGGGAAAGACCTGCCGCACCAGCTGGGCCTGGGCCAGCTCCCACAAAAAACCGTCCTCCATGTCCGGGTCCATTTCAAAGGCATGCCCCAACCCCATCTGTTCCTCGGTCAACCCGCTTAGCAGGCCGAATTGTTCGTTAATAAACTGGGAAGCCAGTACGGTGTGGGCTTGGGTATAGGCATCGGCGGTGGTCAGGTAGTTGTCTTCACCGGTATTGATGACAATACCGGCATAGGCGTTGATCATCCGTGAAAAGAACTGATCGATAAAGGTCCGCTGCATGTTAATATCCCGGAAAATGATGCCGTACATGGAGTCATTAAGCATCATATCCAGCCGTTCCAGCGCTCCCATAACCGCAATTTCCGGCATGCACAGGCCCGAGCAGTAGTTGGTGAGGCGGATGTAGCGGCCTATTTGCTCCCCCACCTCGTCCAGCGCCCGGCGCATAAGGCGAAAGTTTTCCTGAGTGGCGTAGGTTCCGCCAAAACCTTCGGTGGTAGCGCCGTAGGGCACGTAGTCCAAAAGGCTCTGGCCGGTGGTACGGATAACAGCGATGATGTCAGCCCCCTGCCTGGCCGCGGCCTGGGCCTGTTTGATGTCTTCGTAGATATTACCGGTAGCCACAATGAGGTAAAGGTAAGGAGGCTCCCCCATTCCCAGCCTTTCCACCAGCTTATTCTTTTCCTCTCGTTTTGCCTGGATAGCGGCACAAGCCTGTTCCGCCAGACTGTGCGCCAGTTCGGTCACCGCCCCCTCGTCACCCGGGGGTACGCCGTCCAAATGGAGGCTGCCCCCGGCCACACGTAAAGCCACCTCCTGGGCAGTAATCCCGTGGAACCTCATGGCGTTGGCCACCGGGTAGACAGCCCCCTTGCCCAGCATACCTTTTTTATGCAGGTGGTCCACCACCACGTTGGGCAGGGGAACCCCCTGGTCATTTACGCCATCCACCCCGAAGAGCCTCAAGGTAGCCCTTTCCACTGTGGTAGTGGTATAAGAGCTTACCTGCTCCCAGACCTGGACGGCTATGTTCCTTGCCCTGGTACGGGCTTGATCGATAAGTTCGGTATCTAATGACAGATGGGGCACCTACACTCCCTCCCCCTTCGCCAACTTTCTCCTTATCCCCTCGCGTATTCTGCAGTGTCGTTCACCATGGTGCTCTTTTATCAGCGCTCTTTTCATACCCGATAGCCCTTTCCAGCCACCACGTCCACCACCGGGTAGGGGAGAAACACCTCCCCCGCTGCCTTAAGAAAGGCTTCCTGGTCGAAGCCTGGGCTTAGGGGAGAAGTGGGGTTAAGGGTCACCGCTGCCAGGCGGATGGGCTCCGTGACACTGATGGACCCCCCGGCTGCCACGAAACCCCGCCAGACCTGCCTGGCGGCGAAAAGGCTGGCACCGCTCCTGATGACAAGATGTATGGGACCGGCTCTGGCCATTCCATCATTTAATGCGGCCAATACCCCGTCCCCTACCGCCCCGGCCAGCACCACCAGCCTGGTATCCGGGGTGAGGGACTGGGCAATGGCTTCCCCTGATATGAGGGACCCGCCTACTGCCAATAATCGCATCTCCCCGGCCTGGGTAACCAGTGTTGCCTTGGCCTGGTGCATCAGGTCGAGGCAAAAGGGCAGCAGCTCCTGGGTTACCTGGGGCAAGGCAAACCTTTCCACCCGGTCCAGCGTTTTGGCCAACACATCGGGTATGGTGGAGCCCAGGGCTGCTCCGGTAGCCAGGATAACGCCGTCGGCCAGGGTTGGAGCAGCTGAACTCACCCTATCCAGTGCACCGTCAACCAGCACCAGATCCGCCCCGTAGGCAAAGAGGGTACCGACCACTTTCCGCTGCTGCCACCCCAGGGTAGGACCGGTTAGCTCCACAAACCCCGGGGTGATGACCCGGTAAAGGAACACTTCACCCATGGCGGTGGAATAGCCGGTACCCGCCAGCAGGTCCAACTCCACCTCACGATGTGCCAGACTTCCCAGCGTAGTAGCCAAAAGAGTGCTGGTTGGGGCATAGATCCCGGGTTTGGGAATATTAAAGACCGCGTCAACCCCTTCTCCGTCCCGGCCGATGGAAATAAGGCCCAGGGTCAACCCGCGCACGGCTGCCTCGGCAACCAGGTGGTTTAGGGTTACCGTTTTCCCCACATTTTTGGCCATCCCCACCACAGATACGCTTTTTAGTTGATGTTTTAAGACTATATCCAGCAACAACCGTCCCAACCCACCCCTGGTTCCTTAACTAAGTATAAAGGGTTTCAAAGAGTTGCCGCAGTTGGGGGCTTTCCCGCAGAAGATTTAAGGCAATATCGGCATGGCGGTAGGCGTAGCCGTTCCCGATAATCATGGTTACATCCTTGCCTACTCCCTCCGCCCCCAAGGCGGCGGCGGTAAAGCTGGTGGCCATGGAGAAAAAATACACCGTTCCCCGGTCACGGGTAGCCAGAACAGACGCCATTTCCGTACCTGGGATGTTAACACAGTTAATAGTTACATCGGCCATGCGTCCTCCGGTTACCTTGGCCACCGCCTCCATAACCGCCACCGCATCGGTAGCACTGACCTGTAACACATGATCAGCCCAACCCAACTCACGCATGCGCCGACAACTCCCCTCACCGGATCCGATCCCGATCACCGTACCGGTCACTCCCGCCCGCTTGCGCGCCTCGTACATGCTAAGAATGCCGGACTTGCCGCCTCCACCGATGATCACCACCGTATCACCCGGCTGCACCAGTCTGGCGGTCTGGGTAGGCGCCCCAGCCACATCCAATACCGCCAGGGCCAGGGTTTCCGGCATATCGGGCGGGAGCTTGGCATAGACGCCGGTTTCAAACAGGATGGCCTGGCCCTCCACCTCCACCTGGTCCCGCTCTAGGTGGACGGCATTGATCTCCTTGATCTTTAAGGGTGTCAGTGATAAAGAAACCAGGGTGGCGATACGGTCACCCTCTGTCAGCTCGATGCGGCTTTTCAGGTCCGGGCCAATGGCGGCCACAGTACCGATCAACATACCACCCGACCCGGTAGCCGGGTTGTGGTGTTTGCCGCGCTGTGCCACGATATCCAGCATGGTTTCCTTAATTTTTTCCACGTCGTTGTTGGCAGTCTTTTTGATCTGGGTAAAACTGGCGGCATCGATATTCAATACCGCTACGTCGATGAGGATCTCGTTATCGTACAGTTCCATCCGGTTGTCGATCTTCCACGCCGCCTGGGGCAGCATCCCCGCCGGTTCAATGACGCGGTGTACTCCGTAAGGTGAACCCTTCATGCAACCCTCTCCCTTCAGGTTTTTTAATTTTTTGCCGAAAGCCTATACCGACCGGCGGCGTTTGAGGCGGTACAGGCCTGCCGGCTCCAGGCTGACCTGGCGACCGTGCATCAACTGGGCCGGGCCCACCTCGTCCTGGCCGGCCCGCTGCTGGCAGTACTGGCACTGGCAGGGCTCTATGGGATAATTGGGTTCGGTGTAGCGGGTGATGACTCCCTCGTAATTGCGCAACACGACACCCTGGTCCCAGTGGGAAATCAGGTACTGGGGCGCCACCGGCACCTTGCCCCCGCCGCCGGGAGCGTCTACCACATAGGTGGGCACCGCGTAGCCGGAGGTATGGCCGCGCAGGGACTCGATGATCTCTATACCCTTGGCCACCGTGGTGCGGAAGTGATGGATGCCCACCGACAGGTCACACTGGTAAAGGTAATAGGGCCGGACCCGCATTTTCACCAGTTCGTGGACTAGCCGCTGCATCACACTGGGGCAGTCATTAATCCCCCGTAGGAGCACCGACTGGTTGCCCATGGGAATGCCCGCGTCCACCAGCCGGGCGCAGGCCTGGCGGGAATCGGTTGTAATTTCCCTGGGGTGGTTGAAGTGGGTGTTTACCCATACGGGGTGGTATTTGGCCAGCATGCGGCAGAGTTCGCCGGTAATCCGGTAAGGTATTACCACCGGTGCCCGGGTGCCAATGCGAATGACTTCCACATGGGGAATAGCCCGCAGTTTCCTTAAAATATACTCCAACTTGCCGTCACTCATCATCAGGGGATCGCCGCCGGAAAGCAGCACGTCCCTCACCGCCGGTGTCTGCCTGATATAGTCGATACACTGGTCCAATTCGGGGATGGACCGGACCCGGTCGGTGGCACCGGCCATCCGCCGGCGGGTACAGTGGCGGCAGTACATGGCACAGCTGTCAGTGACCAGGAAAAGTACCCGGTCAGGGTAGCGGTGGGTTAAACCTGGTACCGGAGAATCGGCATCCTCCGCCAGGGGGTCGGGCAGATCCTCACCAGTCTGCAGCACCTCCCTGGCGCTGGGCACCGCCTGCCGCCGTATTGGGCAGTTCACATTGCCCGGTTCCATCAGGGTGGCGTAATAGGGGGTGATGGCCATTCGGAAGGTGGCCAGGCAGGCCCTGATCCCCTCCTCTTCTTCAGCCGTTAAGGGGATGATCTGTTTTACTTCCTCCAGGGTGGTTAGGCGGTTATGCACTTGCCAGCGCCAGTCCTGCCACTGTTCGGGTAAGACATTCTGCCAAAGGGCGATCTTGCGGTAATCGATCATGTTAATCCTCCTTCCTACACAACAGTCATAGCAAAGGCCATACCAGGTATCCCCAGACGGCCAGGGGGTGGGGAGGTGTTTCACAACGCGGGGCAGCGGGGATATACACCAAGCCGTCACCCAGGGTGTGGGGTTGGCATGGGGCTGGTATGGGGGCCGACATGGTGCAGGAAGGGTCGATGTCTCTGCACATTTTTCGGCACTCCTGCCCAATTCCGGGCGAGGGTACCGGAGCAGGGGCAGAAAATGCTTGCAGGATGTTGGGCACAGAAGGCATGGCCAGGCTGACGGGGAGAGAACCCGGAGGTGGTGTGCTTAACCGGTCCAGGGCCATAATAGCACATATCAAGAAAGTGTCCTTAATCGGGCCATGGCCATGTTCGGCGTGGGGAGAGAATTGGGGGAAATGCGCAAGGGGGGCGGTGCCCCCCTTCGTATAACCCGGTCAGCTGTAATTAAGGATTTGGGCGGGCTGTCTTTTCACCCAGCAGTTCTATGGTGTCCCGGTTGAGGCGGCCAAGGGCCAGCACTAGTGCCACCAGCACCGCCAGGCCAACCGCCAGGGCAAGTACCACGCTGGAAACTAACCCGGCCACCAGGAAACCGGCCAGTGATGCCACAGCAACGGTTAGGGCATAGGGAAGTTGGGTACGTACGTGGTCGATATGGGGGCATCCGGCCCCGGTGGAGGAAAGGATGGTAGTATCGGACAGGGGTGAACAGTGGTCACCGAAGATGGCGCCGCTGAACAGGGCCCCCAGGGCCAGCGTCATGTTGATGTCGGCAGACACGACCAGGGGCACGGTAATGGGGATCATCACAGCGAAGGTACCCCAGGAGGTACCAGTAGCGAAGGCCATCAGGCATGCCACCAGGAAGATGGCGGCCGGGACCAGCCACGCGGGCAGGTTGGCGTTGACCACTTCCGCCACGTAGGCGCCTGTACCCAGCTTGCCCACCACCCCGCCGATGGTCCAGGCCAGGGCCAGGATCAGCACTGCGCTCAACATGGATTTCATGCCCTGGATCACAGCGGTCATGGACTGGTTAACATAGAGCACACCCCTCACCCGGTAAAAGCCCACGCTGATCACCAGGGTAATGAAGGCCGCATAGAACAGGGCGGTGATGGAGTCGGTGTCCTGGAAGGACTGGGCGATGGTCTTGCCTCCCTCGAAATAGCCGCCGGTATAGAGCATGGCCAGGACAGATGTGACCACCAGGATGAGCACCGGCAGAAACATGTCCACCGGCTTGCCCCTTTCCGATACATCCAGGTCGGCCAGGTCGTCACCGGGAGTGGCGATGGCCGCCGGGTCATAAACCTGACCCTCCATGAGCGCCCTTTTTTCCGCCCTGGCCATGGGGCCGAACTCCAGGCGGGTGAAGATGGTAATGGCGACCATGATGAGTGCCAGCCAGGCGTACAGGTTGAAGGGGATAGTATACAGGAACTGCAGGAACGGTCCGGTGGCGATGTTGTTGGCATTGAACTGGTCGGTCAGGATACCGATAATGTAGGCCACCCAGGATGAAACCGGGGCGAGGATGGTGACCGGGGCAGCTGTTGAGTCAATGATGTAGGCCAGTTTTTCCCGGGACAGGCGGAACCGGTCGGCCACCGGCCGCAGCACCGAGCCGACGGTCAAGCAGTTGAAATAATCGTCCAGGAAGATGAGAATACCGGCGCCAAAGGCCACGCCCTGGCTGCCTTTGCGGCTGTGGATGCGCTCCGCCGCCCAGCGGGCGAAGGCAGCCGACCCGCCCGAGCGGACGGCCAGGCCGATGACACTCCCCAGCAGCAGCATATAAAAGACCAGCCGGATATTCCACGAAGGGTCACCCACTTTTTCGAACATTATGTCAAATGCCTGCACGAAAGTATTAAGAAGATTGCCGTCATTCAAAATGAAGGTCCCCACCAGGATACCCAGGAGCAGAGAAAGGTAGACCTCCCGGGTGACAATGGCGAGGATGATGGCTACTAAAGGCGGTAAGAGGGATAATATCCCATAGTTTTCCACCAAAGTTTCACCTCCTGTTCAATTTAACACCGGGATACCAGGTTCACCTCCTTTCCGGCAGGGTTACACGGCTCCTGCCAACACCGCTCCTGTGCCCGTTTTCCGGCACCTGGTGCCTATTTTTAGGCACTACTTCCCGGCTACACCGGCAGGATCGTCCATGGGTAGCTGGCGCAGGCGGTACTGCAGGGTCTGGCGGGGAATGCCGAGCAGGGCCGCAGCACGGGACACGTTACCCCCGGCCTGGGCCAGTGCCTGCCGGATCCGGTCCGCCTCCACCCGGCGCAGTTCTACCCGCAGGGGAGGTTTATCCCCCCAGGTCCCCCGGCAAGGTGCCCAAAATTGGCCATCCCCACCCGGCACCGGTGCCTCACCCCCCGGTGAAGGCGTGCCACCTGGGGCTGGCCCTCTGTCCCGGGCCTGGAGTGTTGGGTGGGTGGCTGCGTTCTTGGACTTTTCTGCTGGGATCACCGACTGTTCCAGGTACGCACGCAGGGCCGGTGGCAGGTGTTCCGCCTGGATGACCGGGGCATCCATGATATTCATGGCCCCTTCGATGGTGTATTCCAGTTCCCGGACGTTGCCGGGCCAGGGGTAGACCTGGAACAGTTGCTGCACATCAGCTGCCACCCCCTGCACGGCCATCCCCAGGCGTTTGTTAAACCGGGTGATGAAATATCCGGTGAGCAGGGGGATATCTGCCCGGCGCTCCCGTAAGGGCGGCATCTGGACCGAGACCACATTCAGCCGGTAGTAGAGGTCGGAGCGCAGCCTACCCTCCTGGACCTCCCTGAGGGGGTCGAGATTGGTGGCAGCAATCACCCGCACATCTACCGGCCGGACCACCCCGTCTCCCAACCGGCGGACGCTGCTTTCCTGCAAAACGCGCAGCAGTTTGGCCTGGAGATTGATATTCATACAGGTGATCTCATCCAGGAAAAGGGTACCCCCATGGGCAAGTTCAAATAGGCCCGGCCTGTTCTCCGCCCCGGTAAAACTGCCCTTCACCGAACCAAAGAGGATCCCTTCCAGCAACGCCTCGGGCAGGGCGGCACAGTTCTGGGCCACAAAGGGGGCCTCCCTCCTGGGCCCGGCATTGTGGATGGCCTGGACCAGCAGTTCCTTGCCGGTGCCCGTTTCCCCGTAAACCAATACAGGAGAGGTACTACGGGCCGCCCGCAGGGCAGCCTTCTTGGTGGCCAGCAGGGCCGGACAGTTGCCGATCAGGTCATCCATGGTGTACCTGGCCTGCCGGGCAGCCTGGTTCCCCTCCTGGGTCCGGCACAATTCAGCCTGCAGGTGGACGATCTGGCTGGCCAACTCGTTTACCCTGGTAAGGTCCTTGGCGATTTCCACTGCCCCTACCAGCATACCTTCAAGGAAAACCGGCAGGGTGGAGTTTACTGTGACCACCATTTTGCCTTTGAAGTTGCGAAAAGTCTGCTGGAGGTTGTATATGGGCTCCCGGGTCTTTAACACCCGGAGCAGGGTGCTGGTCTCCACCGTCAAGGATGGGAAAACTTCCAGGAGCGGCCGGCCGATTACCTCTTCCGGCTCCAACCCCTCGTAGCTGCCTGCCACCCTGTTGTAATAGATGGTGACACCAGCGGCATCCACCACATGAATTCCCTCATCCACCGCTTCCATGATCACTGACAGCAGTTGCCCCATCCCTGCTACCCCGAGCCCGGCAGCAATGGTCATCCCCGTTTCCCTCCTTCACCACAGAATACTATGCAGGAAATGTGCCAGGAATCAGCCCTCCTCGGTGCATCAGCAGGAAAAATGCACAGAATTAGGATAGGGGGCGCGGCTGATCGCCGCCGACCCTCCTGCACCAACCTGGCATGCGGTTTTTGTTAATCGGGCGGGGTACCCACACCTCGCGGTGGACACCCTTGTCCTTGGCTTTTGGTTCCCACTGCCAAGGCCATAGCGGACTTTCACCGCCAAGCTATCGCCCATGCCGGGCACACCCATAAAAGGCAGTAACCTGGAACAGTTCCAGGTTACTGCCTTTATGGCCCAGGCCTTTGGCAAGGCTTTAGGACTCATCACCATACTTTTCTTTCAGGGTATTGACTACTGTGGGATCGGCCAGAGTGGTGGTATCACCCAGCGCCCGCCCCTCGGCAATATCCCGCAGTAAACGCCGCATAATCTTACCACTGCGGGTTTTGGGCAGTTCGGCAGTGAAGAAAATGTCATCCGGCCTGGCCAGGGCACCGATCTTTTTGGCCACATGCTCCTTCAGTTCCTTGTTCAAATCCGGTGTGCCTTCAATACCTTCCTTCAGGGTTACGAAGGCGGAAACCGCCTGGCCCTTGATCTCATGGGTCTTCCCGATTACCGCGGCTTCGGCCACAGCAGGATGGTCCACCAGGGCGCTTTCCACCTCCATGGTGCCGATACGGTGACCGGAGACGTTGATGACGTCGTCCACCCGGCCCAATACCCAGAAGTACCCGTCGGTGTCCCACTTGGCACCATCACCGGTGAAATAGACATTTTCCCACCGGCTCCAGTATTGCTGGACATAACGGTCCGGATCGCCGTAAACGGTGCGGAGCATGGCCGGCCAAGGGGATTTCAGTACCAGGTAACCACCACTGCCAAGGGGTACCGGGTTACATTTCTCATCCACCACCTGGGCATCCACACCCGGGAAGGGAATGGTGGCGGAACCGGGCTTGGTTAAGGTGATTCCGGGTAGCGGGGTAATCAAAATCATGCCCGTTTCCGTCTGCCACCAGGTATCTACAATGGGACACCGCTCACCGCCAATGTATTTGTGGTACCACATCCACGCCTCGGGATTGATGGGTTCACCCACCGTGCCCAGCAAACGCAGGGAGGACATATTCCGCCGCAGTGGCCATTCAGGACCCCACTTCATGAAGGAACGGATGGCAGTAGGTGCAGTGTAAAGAATAGTAACCTGATATTTCTCCACTATCGCCCAGAAACGGTCCCGGGCGGGCCAATCCGGTGTGCCTTCGTACATCACGGTGGTGGCGCCGTTTGCCAGGGGGCCATAAACGATATAGCTATGGCCGGTTACCCAGCCGATGTCCGCCGTACACCAGTAAATGTCGTCCTCCTTGATGTCAAAAACCATCCGGTGGGTGGTGGAGACTCCAGTCAGGTAACCGCCGGTAGTATGAACCACTCCCTTGGGCTTACCGGTGGTGCCGCTGGTGTACAGGATGTATAACATGTCCTCGGCATCCATGGGCTCGGCCGGGCAGTGCATGGGGGCTTGCGCCATCAGTTCATGCCACCAGAAGTCGCGGCCTTCCTGCATGGGGCAAATGGAGGGATCCTTTACCCGGTTCACCACCACCACCTTTTCCACACAATCGGCACCAACCAGGGCGGCATCGGTGTTTTTCTTGAGGGGAACCACTCCACCTCGCCGGAACCCGCCGTCCGCAGTGATGACCAGTTTGGCCTGGGCGTCATTGATGCGATCACGCAATGCCTCGGCGCTGAAACCGCCGAATACCACGCTGTGGGGAGCGCCGATACGGGCACAGGCCAGCATGGCAATGGGCAGTTCCGGGATCATGGGCATATACATGGTCACCCGGTCACCCTTTTGTACCCCTAGCTCTTTCAACACATTGGCGAATTTCGTTACCTCATAATAGAGCTGCTGGTAGGTAAGGGTGCGGGAATCGCCCGGTTCACCCTCCCAAATGATGGCAGCTTTGTTTTTCCGGTTGGTTTGCAAGTGGCGGTCCACACAATTATATGATACATTCAACTTACCGCCCACAAACCATTTGGCGAAGGGCGGATCCCACTGTAGTACTTGGTCCCACGGCTTGAACCAGTGCAGGTTTTCCGCCTGGGCTGCCCAGAAGGCTTGGGGATCTTTTCTGGCCTCTTCATAAATAACCGCATCCTTTACATTGGCCTGTGCCACAAAAGACTCCGGCGGCGAAAAGCGACGATCCTCCTGTAACAACGCTTGAATGGCGGTTTCACTATTCAAGGCTTAACCTCCTCTACTTTTGGTGTGCGCAAAAGGCCTGCCTACCAAAAAAGACCTGCCTGGTGGGCGAATCCCTCCCCTCCCTAGAAGGTGAGTAGTACGCATGAGTTTTGGGAATATTTTGACATTAATTGTTATAAGAAAATTATACCTGAACCCAGGCCTTAGAAAAACCATTTTCCGGGCGAAGGGGGTTAATGAACGGCCAACGGCAGAATTTGGGCCATGAATGGCAGGGGGCTGTCCGTACAACAGCCCCCTGGGTGGATACCTATTTCCTTGGCCTTTTCAGCCTTGGATCTCATGGACCGGATCACTCACTGGTCCCGGACGGCTGCCTGGGCGGCGGCCAGTCGCGCGATGGGCACCCGGTATGGTGAACAACTGACAAAATCCAGTCCGATGCGGTGGCAGAATTCGATGGATGCCGGATCACCGCCATGCTCGCCACAGATGCCGATGAGCAGTTGCGGTTGTACCGACCGGCCGCGCATTACCGCCATTTGCATCAGCTGCCCCACACCTTCCCGATCCAGTACCATAAAGGGATTTTCCGGCAGGATCTTTTGATCCAGGTAGGCCTGAATGAATTTACCCTCCGCATCATCCCGGGAAAATCCAAGGGTGGTCTGGGTGAGGTCATTGGTGCCAAAGGAGAAGAATTCCGCCTCCCCGGCGATCTCGCCGGCAGTAATACAAGCCCTGGGTGTCTCAATCATGGTTCCCACCGTGTAGTGAAACTTAACCCCGGTGGCTTCCATGACCTCCTCCGCCACGCGTATCGTCTGCTCCTTTAGCAAGGCCAATTCCCGTACATGGATGACCAGCGGGATTTCCACTTCCGGCAGTACCTCATAGCCCTCCTTGACCAATTGGCTGACTGCCTGAAAAATAGCCCTGGCCTGCATGGCATAGATTTCCGGGTAGGTGATGGCCAGACGGCACCCCCGGTGTCCCAACATGGGGTTGAACTCCGATAGCGCCCGTACCTTGCGCAGCAATTCCTCCTTGTTGGACAACTCTTCTGGGTCACCGCCGGTGAGTTTCAGGGTGGTGATTTCCACCAACAAGTCCTCCGTACTGGGTAAAAACTCATGGAGGGGCGGATCCAGCAGCCGGATACACACCGGATAACCGGCCATGACCTTCAAAATACCATAGAAATCTTGTTGCTGCATGGGCAGCAATTTGGCCAAGGCGGCCTCCCTCTCCTGTACATTGGCCGCCAGGATCATTTCCTGCACAATGGGCAGGCGATCCTGGGCCATGAACATGTGTTCAGTACGGCAAAGCCCAATACCTGCGGCACCAAACTCCCTAGCCTTGGCAGCGTCCTCGGGGGTATCGGCATTGGCCCGCACGCCCAGGCGACGGGTTTCGTCCGCCCAGGAAAGAAGCACCTTGAATTCATCGCTCAGCTGCGGCTCAATCATGGGCACTTCACCCAGTAGCACCCGGCCGGTTGCTCCATCGATGGAGATGACATCTCCAGCCCGTACGGTGATCCCATCAGCGGTAAAAGCCCCTTCATGATAGTCAATTTTAACTGCTTCACATCCACATACACAGGGTTTCCCCATGCCGCGGGCCACCACCGCCGCATGGCTGGTCATGCCGCCCCGGCTGGTGAGGATGCCCTGGGCTGCCACCATACCGTGGATGTCATCGGGGGTGGTTTCCGTGCGGACCAACATTACCTTTTGGCCTTCCCCAGCCAGTTTTTCCGCCATGTCGGCATCAAAAACCACTATGCCGCTGGCCGCCCCCGGCGATGCGGGCAGGCCCTGGGCAATCACCTGAAGGTTGGCTTTGGGGTCGATGCGGCGGTGCAACAACTGATCCAGTTGGGACGGGTTCACCCGTAAAAGGGCCTCCTCCTTGGTGATCAGGCCCTCCCGCACCATTTCCACCGCAATGCGGATGGCAGCAGCTGCGGTGCGCTTACCGGTACGGGTTTGCAGGATATAGAGTTTACCCCGCTCAATGGTGAATTCGATGTCCTGCATTTCCCGGTAGTGCTTTTCCAGCAGACCGCAAATCTCGGTAAACTGCCGGTACACCTCGGGCATCTGTTCCGCCAGGTTGCTGATGGGCTGTGGGGTGCGAATACCCGCCACCACGTCTTCACCTTGGGCATTGATCAGGTATTCGCCATAAAGAAGGTTTTCACCGGTGGAGGGATTGCGGGTAAAGGCTACCCCGGTACCACAGTCATCACCCATGTTACCAAAGACCATGGACTGGATGTTTACCGCTGTGCCCAAGTCATCGGAAATTTTGTTCAACCGGCGGTAAATCACCGCCCGCTGGTTGCCCCAGGAATTGAATACCGCCCTGACGGCCAGCATCAGCTGGGTACGGGGATCTTCCGGAAAGGGCTGACCGGTATGGCGGACCACCAAGTTTTTATAATGGCTCACAACCTGCCGCAGGTCACCCGCGCTGAGCTGGTTATCAAAGTTCACCCCAGCCGCCATCCGCTGGCGCTCAAGCACCCCTTCAAATTCCAGGTGCTCCACTCCCAGCACCACATCACCGAACATCTGGATAAACCGGCGGTAACAGTCCAAGGCAAACCGCTCATCCCGGGTGGCGGCAATCAGGCCTTCCACCGTTGCATCATTTAAGCCCAGGTTTAAAATGGTATCCATCATCCCGGGCATGGAAACAGGCGCCCCGGAACGGACGGACACCAGCAACGGGTTTAGGGGATCGCCGAAGCCCTTGCCGGTCTTTTCCTCAATTTCCCGCATGGCTTGGTGGATCTGTTCCTCCAACCCGGCCGGAAACAGTTTGCCGGCCTCATTGTAAAGGTTGCACGCCTCGGTGGTGATGGTGAAACCGGGAGGTACCGGCAGGCCGGCATTGGTCATTTCCGCCAGGTTAGCCCCCTTGCCCCCCAACAGGGCCTTCATGTCCGCCTTTCCTTCGGAAAAATGATATACGTATTTCCTATCGCCCATATCGCTCCCCCTTCTGGTAAATCTCCAGCACCTTGCTGGCTGTCTCCTCAACCGCCCGGTTGGTGACATCAATGATCGGGCAGCCGATGCGCTGCATGATACCATGGGCATAGTCCAGTTCCAGCAAGATTCGCTGTTTGCTGGCATAATCCGCACTAGCGCTCAAGCCCAGGGTCTTCAACCGTTCTTGCCTGATACTGTTTAGCTGGCCGGCATCAATGGTGAGACCGACCACCTTGCGGACCGGTAATTTGAATAGCTCATCCGGGGGGGCCACCTCCGGCACCAGGGGCACATTGGCTACCTTAATGCGCTTGTGGGCCAGATACATGGAAACTGGCGTCTTGGACGTGCGGGAAACCCCAATCAACACTATGTCGGCATTCAAAAGCCCGCGGGGGTCCTTGCCGTCATCATATTTGACGGCAAACTCCACCGCCTCCACCTTGCGGAAATACTGCTCATCCAATTTCCGCAGCAATCCCACCTCCAGGCGGGGGTTGACACGGCTAACATGGGCAATGGCCTCCACCATTGGCCCCAGGATGTCCACCGCCGGTACCTGACACTGCTGTGAGAGTTCCTGCATCCTTGCTTTGAACTCCGGCAGGATCAGGGTGTAAGCAATTACCGCATTACTTCCGCTGGCTTCTTCCACAACTTCCTCAAGGTGCCTGATATCACTTACATATGGTACCCGCCGGATCTCAACCTGGCCGGAGTCAAACTGGCTGGCGGCGGCCCTGGCGACAAATTCCGCAGTTTCGCCAAGGGAATCCGATACCACATACACCACCGGCATCCCATTGCTAGTGATGGAAAACCCCTCCTCTTTGAATGGTGTTATCTGCCCTCTCCAAGTTCCATAAACAACCGGGTGATGGTGGTCTTGGTAATCCGCCCAATCACCTGCAGGGACTCCCTCCCCTTTCCGCCGGGGTCTGGCAGGGGCCGCACAACCGGTAAGGAGTTTACTTCCTGCTCAATCATCCTCCTGGCAGCGGCATAAACCGTTTCCTCCGGCAGAACGGTGACCACATTAGGCATCCGGGTCATCAGCACCGCCACCGGCACCTGCCTTAGTTCCGTTTGCCCCAGGCTGGCCTTGAGCATGTCCTTGCGGGAGATCACCCCCTCCAGGATACTGCCATCGCTGACCACTGCCAGGGTGCCCACGTTTTCAGTAAACATGGTGACGATGGCATCGTACGCTGAAGTGGTTTCCCTGACCACAACCGGAATGGACTTGCAGTCCTGTACCAGCAAACGCCGGATTTCCTCCGCCGCTACGGTACGCGGTGAGCGGCCGCTGTAAAAATAGCCCACCCGGGGCCTGGCCTCCAGGATACCGGACATGGTTAAAATGGTCAGGTCAGGCCGCAGGGTGGCCCTGCTCACAGCCAGTTCACTGGCGATCTGCTCACCGGTTACCGGTCCGCGCCCCTTTACAATGTCCACGATCCTCTCCTGTCTGGGCGAAAGCTGAATATGGTTCACCGCCTTCCTGACCGGTATTGTGTTATACTATATGCTCAATTATATATACTATATCCCCACAAAGAATCCTGCCACTTGTGGACGGTGGTAATGCCGGATAAATATCCAACTGAGGAAAAAGCCCGGCCATACCGGGCTTTTTCCTGCATGGTAACTAAGGTACGATACGTGATAAATCGGCAATACTGCCCATGTAATCGGCGATGGACTTTAACAGCGCCAGGCGGTTTTGCCTGATGCGGTGATCATCCGTCATCACCATCACCCCACCGAAAAAGCCGTCGATGGCCTCCTTGATGGACGCCAGGGCCTCCAGTGCGCCATAGTAATCATCACTGGCCAGGTGCTTCCCGGCGCGGGCCTGGGCCAAAGTAAAGGCCTGGAACAGATCGTGTTCCACCCCATCGGTGAAAACCGCCGGATCCACCAGACCGGGGGAAACCTGTTTGGCCAGGTTGTAGACCCGGTTAAAGGCCACCAGCAGGGCGTCAAAACCCTGGCTTTGCCTGAACCTGGCCAGCGCCTCCGCCCGCCTGAGGGCGTTGGTGGGGTTATCCGCCCCGGCAGCCAGGACGGCCTTTGCCACATCATAGCCAATTCCCCGGTCCTCCAGGATATTTTCCATCCGCTGTTGGAAAAAGGCACTGACCTCCCGGACCACCGTGTCCTCCGGCAGCTGCAGGGTGACCTGTTCGGCATAGCCCTGGTAAGCAGCCGTCACCAGCTCCCGCAGGGATAGGCTGAACCCGCCCTGCAGCAAGATATGGCAGATGCCTAGGGCTTGGCGCCGGAGGGCATAGGGATCCTGTGACCCGGTGGGCTGAATGCCAATGGCAAAACACCCCACAATATTGTCCATCTTATCCGCCAGGGCCACCAAGGTACCTGCCGGGCTGGTGGGAAGGACATCCCCGGCAAACCGGGGCTGGTAGTGTTCCCGAATACCCTCACAAACACCCGGCTTTTCCCCGCTATGGGCGGCGTAATAAGCACCCATGATACCTTGTAATTCAGGAAACTCATAGACCATGTTGGTGACCAGGTCTGCTTTGGCCAGCCACCCACAGCGGCGGGCATCGGCGACGGCTTCCGCCGGATATCCCAGCAATTCCCCCAGGTAACCCGTCAGCCGCTGGATGCGCTGGGTCTTTTGGTAAAGGGTGCCCAGGCTTTCCTGAAACACAATGGCCTGCAGTTTTTCCACCCGGTCCGCCAGGGGTGTTTTCAGGTCCTCCTGGTAGAAGAAGGCAGCATCGGCCAGACGGGCTCGCAGCACCTTTTCATTGCCCGCCCGCACCACATCAAGCCCGTCTCGGGTACCGTTACGGATGGTGATAAATATAGGCAGCAGCCGTCCCCCTTCATCCAGCACCGGGAAGTAACGCTGGTGCTCCTTCATGGGGGTGATGAGCACCTCCTGGGGCAGATGAAGGTAGGACTGGGCAAAACTGCCGCACAGGGCGGTGGGATACTCCAGCAGGTGTGTCAGTTCATCCAGCAGTTCCGGATCCTCCTCCACCCGTCCGCCCTCAGACTGTGCCAATTGATTAATCTGCTCCCAGATCATCGCCTTGCGGCGGTTCTGGTCGGCAATGACATAATTGGCTTCCAGGGCTGACAGGTATTCCGCCGGCTGCCGGATTTCCACCCCTTGACTGCCCAGGAAGCGGTGGCCGCGGGAAAGACGCCCGCTGTGGACACCGGCAATCTCCAAAGGTATGACCGTTTCCCCCAGCAGGGCCACCAGCCAGCGGATGGGACGGGCAAAGCGTTTGTCATAATAAGCCCATCGCATGGGTTTGGGGAAGGAAAGACTGTCCACCAGATCGGATAGCAGGCCGGGCAGCACCTCCGCCGCCGGGCCGCCCCTTTCCTGCCGGACGGCAAATACATAGGCACCCTGGGGCGTTTCCCTGACTACCAGTGTCTCCACATCAACCCCCTGGGAGCGGGCAAAGCCCTCCGCCGCCTTGGTTGGTTTGCCACCAGCATCAAAGGCCACCTTTACCGCCGGGCCCTTCACCTCCTGGCTGAGGTCCGCCTGCAACTCCGCCAGCCCTGTCACCAAAAGGGCCAGCCGCCGCGGGGTGCCGTAGGTCTTTAATCCATCGTAGGATAGCCTGTGCTGGGCCAGTGCCACTGACGCGTTTTGTTCAAGCTGCTGCAACACCGGTGTCATAAATCGGGCGGGTATTTCCTCGGTGCCTATTTCCAATAACAGGTCCTTAGCCATTTACCTGTCCTCCTCTTCCAGCACGGTGCCCTTAGCTTCCAGTTGATCCAATCCCAGCCTGGTGCGCAGGGCGGGATCCTTGATGAGAGGGTAGCCCAACCGCTCCCGCTGGCTGATGTAACCCTGGGCACACAGTCTCGCCAGCTGGCGTACCCGGGTAATGAACCCCGTTCTTTCCGTCACACTGATGGCACCCCGGGCATCCAGCAGGTTAAAGGTGTGGGAACACTTGAGGCAATAGTCATAGGCCGGCTGGACCAGGCCCAATTCAATCACCCGTTTGCATTCCCTTTCGTACATTTCAAAAAGATTAAACAACATGGTGGTGTCCGCCACCTCGAAGTTGTAGGTGGAGTAATCCACCTCCCCCTGGTGATGGACATCACCGTAGGTGATGCCGTCAACCCAAACAATATCGAACACACTGTCCTTCTGCTGGATGAACATGGCCAACCGTTCAATGCCATATGTTATTTCCGCACAGACGGGGTGACAGTCCAGCCCACCGCACTGCTGGAAGTAGGTAAACTGGGTCACCTCCATGCCGTCCAGCCATACCTCCCAGCCCAGACCCCAAGCCCCCAAAGTGGGCGATTCCCAGTTATCCTCCACAAACCGGATGTCGTGCTGCAGGGGATCAATGCCGATGTGCCGCAGGCTGTCCAGGTACATTTCCTGCACATTGTCCGGCGATGGTTTCAGGATGACCTGGTACTGGTAATAATGCTGCAGGCGGTTAGGGTTCTCGCCGTACCGCCCGTCGGTAGGACGGCGGGAGGGCTCTACATAGGCCACATTCCACGGCTCCGGGCCAAGGGCCCGCAGGAAGGTGGCCGGGTGCATGGTACCAGCCCCTTTTTCCATGTCATAGGGCTGCTGGATGATGCAGCCCCGTTCTCCCCAAAACTGGTTCAGGGCTAGAATCAACTCCTGAAAATTCATTGGTAAACCTCCTTTGTGCTAAAAATAAAACCTCCCACTCCTGGCACAGCGCCAGGGACGAGAGGTTTTCCCGCGGTTCCACCCTGTTTAGCCGGTTTCACCCGGCCCCCTTGTTCAAAGCAGGTTTTACTCACCGGTTACCCGGTTTTCCTCCTGCGGCTCCGGGACGCCGGGCAATGGTGGTAGTTGACCGGATTTCACCCGCCCCGGCTCTCTATACAACCCCTTCCATGCCCCTTCCCTTCACGGCCCGTATTTTTTCTCCAATGTAGCAAACGGCGCAAAATTTGTCAATGCCCCTGCTGGAGGGGATGATTTTCCACCTCTCCGCTGGCCTTTTCCAGTTCCAAAGAGTACCTGTTCAGCATGGCCGCCACTGTACCCACCCCGGTCAGGATCGCCAGCTCGGTGCTGGCCAGTACTCCCAACAATCCCAATGCCCCTACGGTGGCCGGGAATTCATAAACAGTTTCCCCGTCCCGCTTCAGGCGCACCTTAGTCACATTGCCTTTTTGGAAAAGCCCTTTTAACTGGGTCATAATCTGGTGGCCCTTGGTCTGCAATGTCTCCTCCCAGGGACGCCCCTGGTTTTCCAGCCTGACCAGGGCCTCCACCACATCACCGCCCGTTGCCTCCAGGGCCTCCTTGGCCTCCCGGATGGATACATCCAACCTCTCCCGGATCAGGTCGATTTTCTCCAGGGTAATGCTCACTTTTGCCCCACCTCCCTGTATGTGTGCTGGGTGTGAATAACAATCTTTGGATACAGTGTTCCCCTATTATCCATTCCTTATGTAATAAGCCGGTAATTGAAGGACTTGATGCATGGAAAGAGGGGCCTGCTCCCGGAGGCACCGGTAATTGTTCACCGGTCCCGGGGCAGGCTCCCGATTTCGTTGAGGAAGTCACGGCTTCGCAACCTTTTTTCTAACCTGTAGGTGATGAAGTTTTGCATCAGCGTCCCCAGCTCCACCAGGGTTTCCGGTGGCAGATGCAGTCGTGGTAGGGCCTTGGGGTCCGCCTGTAACAAAAAACCCATCACCTGTACGGTGGCCGTGCCGCTCATCCTCGCCCCGGGGTCCGCACCAGCACAGCCGGGGCACAACACCCCACCGGCAGCCGCGCTAAAGGGCACCTTCCCCCCTACCCGGGCCAATTCACCGCCGCACACGGCACAGGCGTGTAAAATCGGGCGGTAGCCAAGGATATGCATCAACTGCAGGTCGAAGTAGCGGCAGGCCATGGCACCCCCGACCACTGGCAGCAGGTGCATGATGGCCCCCAACAGCCGGAAAACCCTACGGTTGGGTTCCCGCTCCGGTACCATCCCTTCCACCAATTCCGCCAGGTAAGTGGCATGGGCCAGGTGGTCCAGATCCTGGTGCACGGCATGAAACGCCTCCAACAGTTGTCCTTGGGTGACGGTATCCATAGTCCGGCCCTTATATAGCTGCAAATCGGACAGGGTTAGGGGCTGGACCGCCCCCCGCAGACGACTGGTGGGCCGCCGTACCCCTTTGACGATAGCAGTGAATTTACCCTGATCCCGGCCATAAAGGGTCAGGATTTTATCCGCTTCACCGTAATCCCGGGAACGTAAAATAAAGGCCTCCGCCCGGTAATAACCCAATCTTCCATACCCCCCCGGCCGAACCCAGCCACCATGGAACTAACCACCGGTGATTACAGGTCCTTGCGGTTATACCCGAAGAAACGTAAATCCCCTTCCTTCTGGCGCCAGTCCTTCCTCACCTTTACCCATAATTCCAGGAAAATCCTGCTGCCCAGCAAGTGTTCCATGTCCACCCTGGCCCGCTGGCCGATCTCCTTCAAAAGCTGCCCACCCTTGCCGATGAGGATGCCCTTCTGGGATTCCCGCTCCACATAGATGTTGGCCCCCACATACAACAGACCGGAGGACCGCTCCTCCACCTGGGCCACCTCCACCGCCACCCCATGGGGAACTTCTTCCCTGGTAAGATGCAATACCTTTTCCCGGATCAATTCCGCCATGACAAACCGCTCCGGCTGGTCCGTCAGGGCATCGGCAGGATAATACTGGGGGCCCGGCGGTAAATAACCGATGACCAGGGATACCAGGCGATCCAGGTTGTCACCGGTAATGGCGGACACCGGCACTACCTCAGCAAAATGGCGCCGCCGGGACATATCATCGATGATGGCCAGCAGCCGGTCCTTTTTTACCAGGTCAGCCTTATTCACCACCAGGAAGACAGGTGTCTGCACTTCAGACAGCAGGGCAAGGATATACTCTTCCCCCGCCGCCACCTCCGCGCCGGCATCCAGGATATACAGGATAAGGTCCACTTCCTTCAAGGTCCGCACAGCGGCCTCCACCATGTATTCACCCAGCCGGTGCCTGGGCTTATGCACACCAGGAGTATCGATGAAGACCACCTGGGCATCCTCCCGGGTGAGTACCGCCTTGATCTTGTTGCGGGTGGTTTGGGGCTTGTCGGACATGATGGCGATTTTGTGCCCCACCAACCGATTAACCAGGGTGGATTTCCCCACATTGGGCCGCCCCAGGACACATACAAAGCCGGACCGGAACTGGCCACTCACAGGCATCCCTCCTCTGCCGGTTTACCTGGCCTGAAGACAAAGCCTGCCGGCAGGAGAACGCTCAGCGGCTCCACCCGGCCGATGCCCTGGAGATTACCCATGACCACAATCATCTCGGAACCAAATTCCGCCAGCACCTGGCGGCAGGCCCCGCAGGGAACGCAATACCCATTGACATCCGCCACCACCGCCAGGGCTACCAAATCCCTTTCCCCGGCGGATACCGCCTTGGCCACCGCCGTACGCTCCGCACAAATGGTAAGCCCGTAGGAAGCGTTTTCGATATTGCAGCCGGTGTAGACATTGCCGCTTCTGGCCTGTACCGCTGCCCCTACTGCAAAACCGGAATAGGGAGCATAGGCCATTTCCCTGGCTTGCAAAGCCTTTGCCATCAATTCCTGGTAATCCAAATCCATCCCTCCTATCACCGGATACGCCGTCACCTTCATCATGGCCCATGTCCTTAATAATTACCCCGGTGCCCGGAGTTAGTCCGGCGCGCCGGGGTACAGGTTCTACTGGAAGGAAATTTTCATGCCTGTGGGCACCACCTGAAACCAGGTTTGCCCCGGTTTCAAGGCTACCGGCTGGCCTGCGGCGTCCAGGAACATTGTGGGGCTGCGCAGTCCCTCCTTCACCCACCTGCCGTTGTTAGCCACCCCATCCCGGAAGTACAGGGCCTCCCCCTCCCCTTGGGTGGTGACCGCCAGGCGGCCATCCTTGTCAATGACCTTGGTGGGGGTGAACTGTACCACAATGTTGGCAGCGCGGAACTGCTCACCGCTGGCACCATCGGTATGGGGCTTCCCACCCTGGAAGCGCAGGTAGGTGCCGCTTTCCGGGTGGAAGGTATAACTGACCTTGGTTGAACCGAGGGGATAGGGGATGATGATCTCGCGAGCCCCCTCACCCGGCCAGGTAGTTTCGCTAAAGGAATACCCTGCCTTGACCTCCACCCCCTGGGGCCACCGGCTGGCGGCCATTTCCCACAGGTTGGCGGTGGAGCTGAACAGATTATGGGGCTGTTTACGGTTTTTATCACGCCAGAAACCATTGGTTATGTAAGTTTCATCCAGGTGAGGGACCTGATGCTCCTTGAAATAACCGATGGTAGCTGGACTTTGGCCCACATGAACGTAGGCTGCGTTCAATTCAAGGGCCCGATCCACAAAATAGGGGCGGGCGCTGCGGATTGGCCCCACCAACTCCGTCTCGCCGGTATAGAATACCGCCATCAGGCGGGTGATCCCGCCTTCCACCAGCATCTCGTACACCACATCCGCTGCCGTCACCCCATAGTGGGGGCGTGCCACTGGGGCATTATCCAGCATCACCGCCAGGGGCATCCGTACCGGCAGGTTATCCACAGGCAGGCCGGTCAGAGGGTTGATGACCTGTACGGGAGAAGGATCGCTAACCCGCTGCGCCTGGACAGGTGGTGTGCCGGCCTGTGGTGGTGCGGCATCGTGGGATTTGCCGCAACCGGCCAAGGCCACCATTAGGGAAACTATTAGGAGGATTAAGGGTCCTGACCAAATTTTGCTTGGCAGCTTCGCCTGGAATGGGGGCAAGGTCACACCTCCCCTTGGTCTACCTTAAAATAAATTGGCGCACCCACTGCAACAGGGGATGCCAGAAAACCAGCAGTCCCATCGCCACCGAAGCCAGGGCGGCCAGCAGGACCACCCCTGCCGCCAGGTGCTTCACCCGGCGGGCCAGGGGATGGTATGCCGGGCTGACCAGGTCCACCAACCCCTCCAGGGCTGTATTGACTGTTTCCGCTACCAGTACCAGGGCGATGGCCAGCACCAGCCCCGCCATTTTTACCGGCCCCACCTGCAACAGCCACCCGGCCAGCAAAACTGCTCCGGCACAGGCCAGGTGAAAGCGCATATTCCTTTCCAGTTCCACCGCCATCCGGACTCCGTCCAGGGCATCCGCCAGGCGCCTGCTAAACTTACGTTTCAAGGGACATCACTCCCGTGCCAGGCCCAGGCGGCCCAACACCTCTTCTTCCCGCTGCCGCATCTGTATCTCCTGGGCTTCCTCCTGGTGGTCATAACCCAAAAGGTGCAGCAGGCCATGGACAGCCAGAAAAGCCACCTCCCGCTCCAGGGAGTGTCCAAAGTCTTTGGACTGCTGTACGGCGGTTTCCAGGGATATTACCACATCACCCAGCAGTTCCTCCCATTCCGCCGCCTGGTAAGATGGTTCCTCTGCTCCCGTTTCCCGCATGGCAAAGGACAAGACATCGGTGGGACAGTCCAGGTGCCGGTAGTTATGGTTCAATTCCCGGATGGCAGCATCATCCACCAGGGTAATACCCACTTCCGCCTCCGGCGAAACCCCCTCCATGGCCAGCACCTCTGTGGTGACCCTAGCCAGCAGATGTTCCATAGCAGGCGGCACTTCCACCTTATCCTGCCGATTTTGCACGAACAGCGGCATCCTTGGCCTTTCTCCTTTCCATTTCCCGCAGGACATTCTCCGGGTATTCTATCCGGCTGTGGAACATGCCGTTCAAAACCCGAACAAAGGCCTGGGCAATCAGTTCCAGTTCCCGGAAAGTGAGTTCACTGTTTTCCAACTGCCCATCCTCCAGTTTTTCCTTGATAATCCGGCGCACCATCCCCTCCATGCGACCAGGTGATGCCTTTTGCATGGATCGCACCGCAGCTTCCACACTGTCCGCCAGCAGGACAATGGCCGCCTCCTTGCTCTGGGGCCGGGGGGTTTCATAGCGAAAATCCGCCTCTAAAATGGACTCGGTGCGGTCCTGTTCCATGGCTTTATGGTAGAAATAGGAGATGAGGCCGGTACCGTGATGTTGTTCAATAATTTGTGTAATCACCTCGGGCAGTTTATGTTCCCTGGCCAGTTCCAACCCATCCTTGACATGGGACGTGATGATCAGGGTACTCAAGGTGGGGGCAAGCTTATCATGGGGGTTGTCTACAGCAAACTGGTTCTCGATGAAAAAGTATGGCCGCTTGACTTTGCCAATATCGTGGTAATAGGAACCCACCCTGGCCAGCAGGCCGTTGGCCCCCACCGCATCGGCGGCCGATTCCGCCATGTTGCCCACCATCACACTGTGATGGTAAGTGCCGGGTGCTTCCATGAGCATTTTTTTCAGCAGTGGATGATTAGGATTGGACAACTCCAGCAACCGTACGGAAGTGGTAATCCCAAAGGCGGTCTCCAAAAAGGGTAGGGAACCAATGCACAGGATAGTGGATAAAAACCCGTTTGCCACACCCATTAGCGCCCCCACCGACAAGGCCGTCAGGGAGTCCTGCTGGATGAGGCTAAAAGCCATAATGGTACACAGGTTGGCCACAATAATGAATACAGACGCCCTGGCCAAATCTCCCCGCTGGCTCAAACCGGATACGCTGTAAACACCGGCCAGGCCGCTCACCACCCCGGCCACAGCGAAGTTGAATTGCCCGCCGGTAGCCAGGCCGGTGAAAAAGCCCATGATGACGGTACTAAAAATAGCCAACTTGGTATCCAGGAGGATGGCGATTAGCATGGATCCGGCAGCCACCGGGGCCAGATAACCCACCATGGCCGCCACTTCCGCGTTGCTCCCCAGGTTGATGGCGGCAAATCCCTTGGTAAACACCATGGTGGTGACCAGTAAAAGCCCCAGCAGCACAAAATGGGACTCCCGGTTATAGATTTCTTTTTTATGCTGGTAAACATACAGCAAAACCAGGACATAGCAAATCAACACCATCAGAGCCAGGCCGGCCAGGGGTGCGTATGGGGCCCGGGAGCGCAGCTCACCCAGGCGCTGCAAAGCCTCGATGTGGGCTTCGGTGACAATTTCCCCTTGGCCCACTATTTTTTGATTCTTTTTATAGTCCACAAATACCGGTGTTACCGCTTCTTGGGCCAGCCGGATCATTCTGGCGGTACCTTCCATGTCATAGACCAAGTTGGGTTGAATGTCCAATGAGCTCAGAATCCCCTTGACGAACACGCCCAGGTGTTCATCCAGGCCCAGGCCGCCCACCTCTTCCATGATCCGTACCCGAGATGGTTCCACCGCCTCCAGCTGGATGCCGTTACCCATGACCCTGTTAATAATATCCAGGACATCCCTCTCCAGGGCGTCCAGTTTTTCTTCATCCTGGTCCAGAGCCGCCACCAGGGCGGCAAGGGGTACATTGATGTTACCCAGTTCTTCCTTCAGCCTTTGGGCCTTGGCCCGCATATCTCCGCCATTGGTAGACTTGACCTGCCGGACGGCGTTGATTTTGGCTGTAAAGGCTGCTCCCAGATCCCGTAATACCGCCTCGTCCACTTTATAGACAGGTTTGACCTGGTTGGCCGCTTCCTGCCTGGCCAGTTCGGTCTTCACTTCACTGGCATAGTTGATGCTCATCCTGGCCTCAAAATTCCTGGGGCTGGGTTGGCCAACTTCCAAGGAGACATTCTTGGGAATGAAGTTGACACCCAAAAGGATAGTGGTGGCACTAAAAAAAACGAAGCCCCACAACAGCCGGCGGACACTCAATTTAACCCACATCCGGTTAAATGGCTGGTTGATATAGGTTTTCCAGTAATTACGACCCACCTTGCGTCCTCCCCGAGCAATTTACTGCATCTGGTCGTAGGCCTTGATAATTTGCTGGACTAGCGGATGGCGTACCACATCGGCCTCGGTAAGATACTGAAAGGAGATTCCCTTGATTCCCTTGAGTACCCGCTGGACGTCCACCAGGCCGGACACCACATCCCGGGGAAGATCAACCTGTGTCACATCCCCGGTGATCACCGCCTTGGAACTGAATCCAATACGCGTTAAAAACATCTTCATCTGTTCAGGCGTGGTGTTTTGCGCTTCATCCAGGATGATGAAGGAATCATCCAGAGTCCGGCCCCGCATATAAGCCAGGGGGGCAATTTCGATGAGGGTTCGCTCCATGTACTTTTGGGCTGTATCCAGGCCGAGGACATCGTACAGGCCATCATATAGCGGACGCAGGTAGGGGTTCACCTTTTCCTGCAGGTCCCCGGGGAGGAAACCCAGCTTTTCACCGGCCTCCACCGCCGGCCGGGCCAGGATAATCCGGCTGACCTCCTTGTTTCGCAAAGCGGCCACCGCCATCACCACCGCCAGGTAGGTTTTACCTGTTCCGGCAGGCCCAATTCCAAAAACTATGTCGTGGTTTTTAATGGCACGAACATAATTTAGCTGGCCCAGGGTTTTCGGCTTAATTATTTTCCCCCTGGGTGTTGTGTATATGGTTTCGGAAAGGGCATCGGCCAGACCGGGGCCCCCTTCCCTTTTTATTTGACCGAGGGCGTAATTGATCGTTCCCATGTTAATGGGAGTCCCCATCCTTGCCAGTGCCGCCAGTTCTTGAAAAAGATTGCCCACCAAGGCCACCTTTTCCGGCATACCGGTGATAATGACCTCATTCCCCCTGGCCACAATTTTGGCTTCACTCTTTTCCTGGATATAGCGCAGGTGTTCGTCATGCCGGCCGAAAACCTCCGCCGCCTCGCCATTGGATCCAAGGTTAATGCGCACTTCCGCGGTATTGGTCAATGTTGATGTAAACCCCCCATAGGCAGATATTCACAAATCAATTATAGCGGGATAAACCACCGCCCACAACCATCAACATATGCCACCTTTACCTGTTTGGGGTGATAGGAAGCACCATACCGATATCCTCCAAGGTTTCCACCAGTACCCTTACCCTGGTGGTCCCTTCCCGGGAAGGGACCACCTGCACCTGGCGGTCCACCACCTTCGCCCCTTCCGGCAGTTCAGCCATGATCCTTTCCGTGGCCACCCGGGCTGCCTGTTCAGCAGCACCCGCCGCCCCCATTTCCGTGGTCCGCATTTCCACTTCATGGTAGGTTGATTTAACTAGTTCGACGGTGAGGGGCAAATTCCTCCACCGAGGGAGGTAACTGAACTCTTCAAAGACGCGATAGGCCTGGTAGGACATGCGGGGCTTTTTTAAGATCACTTCTTTGTAGTTTAGTCTTATGCTCCATTGGGAGGTTTTGCGCCCTGTCGGTTTTTCCTCCACCAGGCTATGGGGATACTCTGCCACTGCCTCGTACCATACCCGGGCCCGCACAACTCCCCGGGCCCGTACATAACGGGTAGGCTGTGATGGGGAGGTGCCTTTCGGTACAGATGGGGGCTGTGGGCTCACTGCACCGCTGATTAACACCTGCCCCCTTTGCACCGTCTGTCCCTCAGTAACAACTGGTTCACCCATCAGCACCAGGATCTCCTGCACCACCCCATCCCGGGTAGCCACCACATGGGCTGGAAGCCGCTTGTCCAGTTCAGGGGGAATCAACACCCTTTCCACCACCTGGATCCTGGCTCTGGTCCCATGGATTTCCACTCCTGTCCAGGCTAGCAAAGGGAACTGGTCTTCCAGCTGTATTTTCACATGGTCAACATCAACCTTGTTCCGCCAAACCCCCGGTCGCAATCCTGCCCTGGCCGCCCTTTCCCTGATCTCCTCCTCCTTGACCAGGCTCAACCCTTCCGGTGCGGTGACATCCACAAACCAGATAAAGGAGGTAGCCAGGTACAACATCAAGACAAACAGGGTGGCGCCGGCCACCATGGTGGAACGCCGGCGAAAATGGGCGATGGTAAAGGGGATTCCCCCCTTGTGGGTGATCCTAACCCGACAGCTGGTCTGCCGTACCAGGGGCCGCAGGAAACGGAAGGAGTGCGGATGGGTTTTCATCACCACCAGATCACCGGGTTGCCTGGCGATGTCCCACAGGCGAATACCTCGGCATAAGGCCAAGTTAATCAGCCTCTCCACCCCGGCCCCCTGCACTTGGATGACAATGTATCCACGGAGGTATTCCCACCGGTTACTAACCACAACTCCTCACCCTGTTCCCCTGTACACTTAAACTTCAAAGGCAATGGACTGGATGTAGCCATCCAGGATGATTTCATCTGTCAGGATGTTGCGTACTACCAGGTCATGGCCGCTAATGACCAGTTCACCGGAACTGATACTAACCCTGACCTTCACAGGAGTATATTCGATGAGCCCCCGGTGGTTTTCCACTTGGACCCGCATCTGGCCCACCAGCATGATCCTGGGCAGATCCAGCATTACTTCCGGCGGCAGTTCCAGCAAATCCGTCAGGGAACGCCTGATACGCCGGCTCCTTTGCTCCGCAATTTTCCTGTGCCGGGTTCCCACAGCCCCCATCTCCTTTCCCCCCGCTAACTATTGTTATGCCATCCATTCCCCATTCAGAAGAAAATTTGGGAGACCGCTCCAGACGGTCTCCCATTGGTTGATTATCTTTTATTGTAATAGTGGATTAATGCCGCCCCCTGGCCAGCCGGCGGCGGGCCCTTGGCGGCCCAAGCACCTCCGCCATCACCACCGACCGGAGCAAATCATCGGCACCAAGGGGAAGCCCTAAGGCCAACTGCCCGAGTAACGGCTGGCCAGTGTTGAATTTCTCCCATGCCGGCTGCCTGGGTTCCTCCTCTCCATCACCCGGCAGGCTGCCGCGAGGCACCCTGGCCAGGTCGGTGCCAAACCCCTCGGTGCTCTTGAAATCATCCATGTCGGTATCCCTGGCACCGGAAGGTGCAGCAGCTACAGGCTTCTCTCCTTCTTCCTCCTCCAACATCTCCCAGATAAAGGGCGGCAGGGGCGGAAAATCCCGCGGAAAGGGACCCGGCGCCGGCAGTGGTTGCTGTTGCTCCTGCTGGGTAACCGGGGGTTGCAGCGGCGGCCGTTGCACCGGCGGCTGCGGCCGCCGGTTTTGCTTGCGCTGGGTTTCCCCCAGGGCCCGCATCAGGATGAACAAAGCGAAGGCGATTACAGCAAATAGGTCCAAGGGATCACCCCTTCCCCTTTATTCTTCCTTGTTTTCCTTGACTCCGCTCTGACCGGGGCGTCCTTCGGAAGCGGTTACCCTGGCGATGCCATCACGCATCTGGGTGTCAGCCAGGATATTCTGCATGTTGTAATAATCCATCACACCCAGCCTGCCTTCCCTAAGGGCAGCAGCCATGGCCCTGGGTACCTCTGCTTCTGCTTCCACCACCTTAGCCCGCATTTCCTGCACCGCCGCCTTCATTTCCTGTTCCCTGGCGACAGCCATCGCCCGGCGTTCTTCCGCCTTGGCCTGGGCGATGCGCTTGTCCGCCTCCGCCTGATCGGTCTGCAGTTGGGCACCGATGTTGCGCCCTACGTCCACATCCGCAATATCTATGGAAAGGATCTCGAAGGCGGTACCGGCATCCAGCCCCTTGTTCAAAACGGTCTGGGAAATACGGTCGGGGTTTTCCAGCACCTCCTTGTGGGTTTCCGCCGAGCCGACGGTGGTAACGATACCTTCACCCACCCGGGCGATGATGGTTTCCTGCCCTGCACCACCAACCAAACGATCGATATTGGCCCGCACCGTTACCCGGGCTTTAACCCGCACTTCAATGCCATCCTTGGCCACTGCAGCAACGATAGGTGTTTCGATAACCTTGGGGTTAACGCTCATTTGCACCGCTTCCAGTACATTCCGGCCAGCCAGGTCAATAGCCGCTGCTCGCTCAAAGGCCAGGGGAATATTGGCCCGTTCGGCGGCAATGAGGGCATCCACCACCCGGTCCACATTACCACCGGCCAGGTAGTGGGCTTCCAGCTGGTTGACGGAAACGGTAAGGCCAGCCTTGTCTGCTTTAATGAGGGGATTGACAATGCGAGAGGGGATGACCCGCCGCAGGCGCATGCCCACCAGGGTGAAAATGCCAACCCTTACTCCCGCCGCCAGGGCGGAAATCCATAGCCCTACCGGGATGAAGGTAAAGATGATCATAATGGCCATCAATCCCAGTACCACAAACACCAACATTGTTAAGGCCGCCAGTTCCATTACATTGAACACCTCCACATTTTTGTTCTGTTACTTTACCTGCTGGAAGGGGGAGGCACCGGGCGGACCACCACCCTGGTACCTTCCACCTTGACCACCCGTACCTGGATGCCTGGCAGGACATAGCTGCCATCGGTCACCACATCCAAACGTTCGCCATTCGCCATTTCCACCGCTCCCGCAGGGCGCAAGGGTGTGATGGTGACACCGGTTTCGCCCAGATAGGCCGCCAGGGAAGGCACCGGTGCCGTATACCCCTGGTCCTTCTGCTGCTTGGCATTCAGCACCAGCCGGCGCCATACCCTTCTGGTGGGCAGTAATTTGATGCTAATTGCCACCAGTACAATGGTTCCCAGCAGGGCGATGACCAGGGAGATGACCGCCTGCTCCGTAGAGGGAGCCGCCAGTACGATACTGATCACCATGGCCAGCACTCCGCCGAAACCGGCCAGGCCAAAGCCGGGGAGAACGAAGGCTTCCACCACCAGCAGCAGGAGTCCCAACAGGAACAACAGCAGTGCCTCCCAGCCGGTAAGCCCTGCCACCATGTGACCGGCAAAATATACAGCCAGGGCCATCACCCCGATGGTGCCGGGAACTCCAAAACCGACGGTAAAAAGCTCCATCAGGAGGCCGGCGAACCCGATGGTCAATAAAATGGGGCTGACATAGGGATTGGTCACCCACCGGGCCACCGTTTCTGCGGTACTGGGAGTGAGTTCCACCAATCTGGCGTCCTGCAGCCCGTGATAGGCCAAAACCTGCTCCCTAGTCTGCAATTGCTGGTCAGCAATGTTATGTTCCAAGGCCTGCTGGCTGGTCAGGGTTAACAGCTTTCCTGCCGCTACCAGGCCGGGGATTTCCAAATCGGCGTCCGCCATGGCCGCAGCCACCACGGGGTCCCTCCCCCGGGCTTCAGCTGCTGCGGAGAGCTGCCGTGACCAGTAGGAAACGATCTTTTCATCCGCCTTCTGGGTACCAAAGCGCGGTTCCGCCGCACCGATGGTGCTGCCGGGCGTCATCACCAGATCATGGGAAATCAGGGCAATCAGCGCCCCGGCGGAAATGGCCCCCCCGTGCACAAAGGCGGTGGTGGGGGTTGTGGCATTGTTGATGGTGTCCCTGATGTCAGTGGCTGCTTTGATCAGCCCGCCCGGAGTGTCAATCTCCAGTATTACCCTTTTTGCGCCAACGGCATCCGCTTCCCGATAGGCCCGCTCCAAAAACCGGGCAAGTCCCCCGTCGATGGTATTTTTCACTGGCAGGACGTAAACAACACCATCCGCTACCGCGGCAACCTGGCCTGTCAGCCAGAACATGAGCAGCCCAAGCACCATGATCAACCTCTTGGCTGCCATCGGATCCACCTCACTCAACAACAAATTATCTCCAGCTCATGATTTACCTAGTAAATACCCAGTCCAAAAGGCAATAGTCTGGTCAGCACCAGACTATTGCATCGAAATAAGCTTAATTCCATTTGCGTTTCCGTGCCGCTTCGGATTTCTTCTTCCGTCTGACACTGGGCTTATCATAATGCTCTCGTTTACGAACCTCAGATAAGACGCCGGCCTTCTGGCAGGAACGCTTGAAACGCCTTAATGCGGCGTCCAGCGTTTCGTTTTTGCCAACTCTAACTTCACTCAAACCCCATCTCCCTCCCTCCGACCGACCATGAGGCCAAACTGCTGTGAATAAGGTTGTGAATGGAACTAAATCGAACTGTTGTAACCATAGATACACATTTTAGATTATACTATAGCCCCCTATGAGCGTCAACCCTAAGCCATCCCCCGCAAGGGGCGCCCCCCGATCAAGTGGAAATGGAGGTGGTAAACCATTTGCCCGCCATCCGCCTTGCAGTTGTTTAGAACCCGGAAACCGCTGTCCGCCACACCCAGCTCCGTAGCCAGCTTAACCGCAACCAGGTGCAAGTGGCCGATGGTACCGGCGTCTTCTGCGGTAATGGCGGTCAGATCGGGGATGTGTTTTTTCGGAATCAGCAGGACATGGACGGGGGCCACTGGATTGATGTCATGAAAGGCCATGACCCTTTCATCCTCGTATACAATTTTGGCGGGAATTTCCCGGGCAGCAATTTTACAGAAAATACACTCCATTTCCTTCACCCTTTCCTATGATTTGGACCGGACAGGCGTTCCCAACACCTGCCCTCCCTTGACCTCTTCCAGCACCACCGGCACCAATTGACCCTTACAATCATGGGCTGATGGAAAAACCACCCTGAGATAATTGGCGGTATGTCCCTCCCAGTACCCGGCCATGTCGCCAGCCGGTTGTTCCACCAGCACATCCATCACCCGTTTGAGGTAACGGTTAGCATAACTCTCGGCCAGGTGGCCCGCCAGTTCAATCAGTTCCTTGCTTCTCCGCTCCTTCACCCCATGGGGAACCTGATCCGGAAAACCGGCAGCGGGGGTTCCGGCCCTGGGGGAATACTTGAAAACATGGATACCGCCAAAACCTACCTCCCTGGCCAGCGCCACGGTGTTGGCAAACTGCTCCTCCGTTTCACCGGGGAAACCGACGATTATGTCGGTGGTGATGTTCAAGTCCGGCTGTCTGGATCGCAAGTGCTCCACCACCCGGCGGTATTCTCCCACATCATACCTGCGCCGCATACGCCGCAGCACCTGATCATCGCCACTCTGCAGAGGGATGTGCAAATGGGGACACACCACCGGTGAGGAAGTCAGGACATCCACCAGGGCAGGTGTGAATTCATTGGGGTCCAGGGAACTGACCCGTAGCCGGATCAAACCATCCACTTGTACCAGCTCTTTGATCAGATCCGCCAGATGCACATCCCCCGGCAAGTCCAGGCCGTAGGAACCAAGGTGGACACCCGTCAGCACCACTTCACGGTACCCGGATGCAACCAGCCGCTCCACCTCCTGCAGGGCACTTTCCAGCCCCCTGCTGCGCAGGTGACCTCTAGCCATGGGCACGATGCAGTAACTACAAAACTGCCGGCAACCTTCCTGGATTTTCAGAAAAGCCCGTACCCGGCTGCCTTCTCCCGCAGGCAGCTCTTCAAACTCCGGCCGGGTACCCAGGGGCTGCACAAAGTTGACCGGCTCCCTGGTCCTGGCAACCTGTTCCACCAGTGCCACCAGTTTGCTGCGCTGCTGAGTACCTACCACAACGTCCACCCCGGGAATGGCAAAAACCTCATCGGGTGAAACCTGAGCATAACAGCCGGTCACCGCCACCACTCCGTCAGGGTTTTGCCTGACCGCCCGTCTGATGGCCTGACGGGATTTGGCGTCACTAAGGTGGGTTACGGTACAGGTATGGATGACATATACATCTGCCGGTTCCCGGAAGTCCACAATCCGGTATCCTGCAGACCGGAAAAGGGTTTTCAGTGAACCCAGTTCTTCCTGGTTAACCTTGCAGCCAAGGGCGTAAAAGGCCGCCCTTTTTTCCGACAATCCTTTCGCCCCCCAGATCGCCAAGTTCATACATCACCATGACCAGCATGGCCAGCCCGGCGGTTTCCGTCCGCAAAATGCGCGGCCCGAGACCCACGATGAGTACCCCGTAGGAAGTTGCCGCCTGCACCTCCCCTTCCGTCCAACCGCCCTCCGGCCCAACCAGCAAGGCTATTCCTGGCGGCGGTTTCTCCGCCAGCCGTCGCAACACCGAACGAATACCCCTGGTCTGTTCACCTTCGTAGGCCATTAATACCGGGTAACCACCAGGCACCTGCCGCAGGGCATCCACCAGCGGAGCCGGCTGGCCCACCACAGGCACCACCCCCCGGCCGCATTGTTTGGCAGCCTCTTCCGCCACCCTTTGCCAGCGCGTATGGCGCCGGTCCGCTCGTTCTGCGTTCAACTGGACCACCGAACGTTCCGCCATAACCGGAACAAGCCAGCCCATACCAAGCTCGGTCCCCTTCTGGATGACCAGTTCCAGCTTGTCCCCTTTGGGAATACCCTGTAACAGGATCATGGAAAGGGATGGTTCCCCTGTCGCCGGTTGGGCACCGGTAATCTTAAACCGGGCGTTGTCTGTACCAAAGGAGGTTAATACCGCCTGGTAGGCTATGGCCCCCGGTCCCACGAGAGACACCCGGTCTCCGGGCCGTAGCCTCAGTACCCTTTGCATGTGTTTCACATCATCACCGGTGATGGTACATTGTCCCCCCACTTCCAGGGCGGTATGGATAAAAAATGTATGTTTAGCCGCTTTCATGTTTCGTTACTCATTTCTCCGCCATCGCTACCATGGCAGCCCATTCCCCCGAAAGTAGAACGTCCACCAGCACAAACCCCTCATCCAACAGCACCCGCTGCACCTCCAGCAGGCGGTGGCGAATAATCCCTGCCGTGATGAACATCCCGCCCGCCCTTAAAAGGCCATAGGCTTGTGGCGCCAGGGTCATAATGACATCCGCCACGATATTGGCCACCACCAGATCAGCTTGTTCCGTCAAGCCGGCCATCAGGTCCGCTTGCCGCACCTCCACACGGTCCTGCAGGTGGTTCTTGGCCACATTGTCACCGGCGATCTTCACCGCCAGGGGATCCACATCCACCGCCACCACCCTCTCCGCTCCCAGTAGGGCTGCGGCAATGGCCAGAACACCTGATCCGGTACCCACATCGTAAACCATGGAGCCAGGTTCCAGGTTTTTCTCCAACAACTTGATACAGGCTGCGGTGGTGGGGTGGTTGCCTGTGCCAAAGGCCATGCCGGGATCCAGCCGGATTACTACCTCGTCCTGCCCTGCTTGGTATTCTTCCCAGGTAGGGCATACCACAACCCTGTTACCAATGAGTTGTGGGTGAAAGTGGGCCTTCCACGCCGTTGCCCAGTCCTCCTCACAGACCTCGCACAGGGTGACATCAAGGGGATGGCCGGGGAAATGGTTTGCCAGTTCATTCAGTTTCGCCCGAAAACAATCCAACCTTTCCGCCAGGTCGGCATCCACCGGCAGGTAAGCCTTCACCACCACGTTCTCCGCCTCCAGCAACTCCGGTGACAAATCATAGGCATCCCACTTAGCCTCAGAAAGGTAGCGGGCAATATCCCCCGGGTCCTGGATCACCACACCTGCAGCACCGGTCTGGTAAAAGGACTCCGCTACCGCCTCAGCAGCCTCCGGTGAGGTAGCTACGGCTATTTCCTGCCATTTCATAAAAACCCACTCCTAACCCATAAAGGCATCCTTCATTTTTTCGAAAAAACCCTTTTCCCCGGCCCGGTTCTCCTGGGAAAGGGATCGCTCCAATTCCCGCAACAGTTCCTTCTGCCTTTCGGACAGGTTGGTGGGTGTAATCACCATGATGCGAACATGATGGTCTCCGCGGCCATAACCCCGGAGCCGCGGGATACCCTTATTTTTTAAACGAAAACTGGTGCCGGACTGGGTTCCTTCTGGAATCTTGACCTTCACGTGGCCATCTAGTGTTGGTACCTGCAATTCCGCTCCCAAGGCCGCCTGGGTAAAGGAAACAGAATGATCGCTCAACACGTCGAAATCCCGCCGCCGGAACAAGGGATGTGGACGCACACTGATGTCCACATAGAGATCACCCGGCGGTCCGCCCAGCGTCCCCGGTTCACCCTCACCGCTAATGCGTAACCGCGACCCGGTATCCACCCCGGCGGGAACCCGTACATGGATTTTCCGCTCCCGCCGCACGGCACCACGGCCGCGGCACTCCTTACAAGGGGTGTTGATCACCTTCCCGCTGCCGTGGCACTGACTACAGGTGCGAACCGTCTGAAAACGGCCCAAGGGTGTGGCCTGGGTGACCTTGATCTGCCCGGTGCCATGGCAAGCGGGGCACCGGGAGGGATGGGTGCCTGGTTCGGCACCTGATCCCTGACAGGCCGGGCACTCCTCTTGCCTGGTAACCTGTACATCCCTTTCCACCCCAAAGGCAGCTTCTTCAAAGCTGATGTCCAGATCCAACTGCAGGTCCGCCCCCTTGCGTGGACCACGCTGGGTGCCGCCAAAACCGCCACCGAAAAACATTTCGAAAATGTCACCAAAACCGCCGAACCCGCCCTGGAAATCACCTTGGCCAAACCCGCCGGGATCCGTGCCCGCATGGCCAAATTGATCGTAGCGGGCTCGTTTTTCCGGGTCACTGAGCACCTCGTAGGCTTCGTTGATTTCCTTGAAACGCTCCTCGGCTTCCTTGTTGCCTGGGTTAACATCCGGGTGATATTTGCGGGCCAGTTGCCGGTAAGCCTTTTTAAGATCATTCTCGGTAGCCTCCCGGCCTACCCCAAGCACTTCATAGTAGTCCCTTTTTGCCAAAGGAGTCACCTTCCCCGATGGATTTCTGGCCGGAATCTCCATTGTTGATCATATGCACATTTATACCAAAGGCAGACAGGGAGCCCCTGGCTCCCCCGTCTGTTTCCTCAACAACCCAAAAGGCTATTTTTTGTCATCATTCATGACTTCGTACTCGGCATCCACGACCTTATCCCCACCTGCTGCCTGGCCGGTCCCCCCTGCCTGGGGGTTGGCCTGCGCACCGGCCTGCTGATAAGCCTTGGTGGTGATGGTGTAGAGGGCCTGGGACAGTGCTTCCGCTTTTTGTTTGATGGCCTCCAGATCGTTGCCGGCCAGGGCGTTTTGTAAATCCTTCTTCGCCGCTTCTGCCCTGTCCTTATCGGCAGGTTCGATTTTTCCTTCCAGGTCCTTTAATGTGCGATCCGTCTGGTACACAAGGGAATCCGCCTGGTTTCTGGTTTCTACTTCCTCCTTGCGTTTCCTGTCTTGCTCGGCAAAGGCTTCGGCATCCTTGATCATCCGCTGGATCTCGCTTTCCGACAGGCCGCTGGAGGCGGTGATGGTGATGGCTTGATGTTTGCCTGTAGCAAGATCCTTTGCCGACACATGGACAATGCCATTGGCATCAATATCAAATTTGACCTCGATTTGGGGGATACCCCGCGGCGCAGGCGCAATACCCGTTAACTGGAAGCGGCCCAGGGTCTTGTTATCGGCAGCCATCTGCCGCTCACCTTGCAAGACATGAATTTCCACCATTGTCTGGTTATCGGCGGCGGTGGAGAAAATCTGGCTCTTGGAGGTCGGGATGGTGGTATTCCGCTCAATGAGCCTGGTAAATACACCACCCAGTGTCTCAATGCCAAGGGACAGGGGCGTTACATCCAGCAGCAACACATCCTTGACTTCACCGGCCAGTACTCCCGCCTGGATGGCGGCACCCAAGGCCACACACTCATCGGGGTTGATGCCCTTATGGGGTTCCTTACCGGTCAACCTTTTTACCGTCTGCTGCACCAGGGGAATCCGGGTGGAACCACCCACCAGGATCACCTTGTCGATATCCTCCGGCTTCAAACCGGCGTCCGCCAGGGCCTGGCGGGTTGGCCCCTCGGTTTTTTCCACCAGATCGGCAATCAGTTCCTCAAATCTGGCCCTGGTCAGGGTCAAATCAAGGTGTTGGGGTCCATCCTCGGTGGCTGTGATGAAGGGTAGGTTGATGTTGCTCTGGGTTACACTGGAAAGTTCATGTTTGGCCTTTTCCGCCGCTTCCTTTAAGCGCTGCATGGCCACCTTGTCCTTGGTCAGATCCACACCAGTTGATTTCTTAAACTCAGCCGCCAGCCAGTGCATGATGCGCTCATCGAAGTCATCTCCGCCCAACCGGTTGTTGCCGCTGGTGGCTTTGACCTCAAATACCCCGTCACCTAGCTCCAGGATGGATACGTCAAAGGTGCCGCCACCCAGGTCATAGACCAGAATGGTGTGATCTTCACCCTTATCCAAACCGTAGGAGAGGGCAGCTGCGGTAGGTTCATTGATGATGCGCAATACCTCCAGGCCGGCAATTTTGCCGGCGTCCTTGGTGGCCTGGCGCTGGCTATCGGTGAAATATGCGGGTACGGTGATTACCGCCTGGGTGACCGGCTCACCCAGGTAAGCCTCGGCATCCGTCTTCAGCTTTTGCAAAATCATGGCGGAAATTTCCGGCGGTGTATAGGCTTTATCGTCAATCCTGACCCGGTGATCCGTCCCCATATGTCTTTTGATCGATGCAATGGTGCGATCGGGGTTGGTGATAGCCTGTCTCTTGGCCACCTGTCCCACCAACCGCTCGCCGTTTTTGGTAAAGGCCACCACCGAAGGAGTGGTACGGTTTCCCTCGGCATTGGGAATGACCACCGCTTCCCCTCCCTCCATTACCGCTACACAGGAGTTGGTGGTACCCAAATCTATGCCAATTACCTTACCCATACTTTAATACCCCCTAAAAGATTTTTGCCGTACAATTTGTCACCGGGCGACCTTGACCAGTGATGGCCTGATCACCCTGTCACGCAAGCGGTAACCCTTCTGTAAATCTTCCACCACAGTATTTTCTTCCACCCCTTCTACTTCCACCTGCATTACCGCATGGTGCTGCACAGGATCAAAGGGGTGTCCAACTGACTGGATTTCTGCCAGTCCCCGCCTGGACAGGCTATCCTTCATCTGGCGGCAGATCATGCTGACCCCCTCCAGATAAGCATTAACATCCCCTCCCGCCGGCGCCGCCACCGCCCGTTCCAGGTTATCAAGCACCGGTAGCAGGTCTTTCATCAGATCCTCGTTAGCATACATCACCAGTTCTTCCTGCTCCCGGCGTACCCGGCGGCGGTAGTTCTCAAAGTCCGCCTGCAGCCGCTGCAGCCGCTGAAACAAGTCCTGGCACTCCGCCTCCTTGGCGGCCAGCATTGCTCTATACTCCTCAATGGTAGCCGGCTGTTCCGGTTCATCCCCCGGCTCGCCTGGCTGCTGTCCGGCCTGCTCCGACTGTTGCACCTGCTGTTCCGGGGATCCTTCTGCCTGCACCACCTGTTCTTCCACTCCTTGGGGATTTGGTGCGTTGTTTTCATCCTCAGCCAGTTTTCCGGCCGGCCGTTCCGCTAATCCCTCCGTCACGTCCATCCACCTCACTGATCCATCTATGTTTTGAGGCTGTCCAAACCCCCACGGGGCGGACCGCCACCTTCTTCCTTCTTCTTAATGATTGTATCGATCCGCAAGATGGCCTCCGCCACCTCTGCCGCGGCCTTCAGGGCATGCAACTTGACAAGGGCGGGGTCAACCACCCCCAGTTCCATCATATCCGCCACTTCCCCTGAATCGCAATCCACCGCCAGGGATACAGAGGACCTTTCCGCCTGTGCCGCCAGGACATCCCCCAGTTTTTCCAGCGGGTTAAAACCGGCATTGGCGATGATCTGGGAAAACGGGCGCTGCAGCGCTGCCACCACACAATCAACCCCATAGGCAGCCATACCTCGCACCTCATTACGCAGACCCTCCACATGGCGAGCAGCTGCCAGTTCAATGGACCCGCCACCCGGTACAATCCCGCCGGTCACTGCCGCCTGCACCGCGGCGGCTGCGTCTTTGGCAATTCTTTCCCGCTCCCCTACCACCTCATCGGTGGCCGCTCCAACCAGCAGGGTGGCCAACGGCTTACCCCCACCGGCCAGGATCCTTACCTGTTCCAGTTTTTCATCCACCACCACCCGCCCTGCCGTGCCAAGGCAGCGGGCCAGATCGGCGACATCCCGCCGCAACCCTGATCGTTTTATCAACCGCGCCCCACAGTGCTCGGCGGTACGGACCAGTTCCTTGTGGGAAACGCGCTGGATCACCATAATTCCGGCCTCGGTCAGTATTTCCTCCGCCTCGTCATCCACTCCCCGGTCCACCAGGATTAGCTGAACGCCAAGGGCAACCAGCTTGGCCAGGTGCCGCCGGAACTCCTCCCGTAGGGCCAGGTACCGCTGGAAGCCCGCCTCCGTTCCCAGCGCCTCATCCTCCAGCGCCTCCGGCTCCAGGGCATCATCAACCACCAGCACCCGGGCATCATGTAGTTCCCTGGGCATTTCCCTATTCATCCGGTCCTTACTAATAATGGTGCCGGAAAAAACGGTGCTTTCCGCTCCAACTTCCGCCACCACCGTATCCGCCAGCCGGAAAAATGGGTCTTGCAGTTTTTCCAGTCCAGTTAACCTGGCATCCTCCACCACCAGTTCGGCAATATCTCCGTGCCCCCGGCCAGCTACCAGCGCTACCCTGGTCAGCAGGGGATCATCCAAACTGTGCACTGGCCTGGCCTGCTCCCGGATAAATGTCAAAGCCCTTTGCACCCCCGCCCGGATACCTTCAATCACCCTGGCCACCGGTACTCCCCGGACCACCTGGTCCAGACCTGAAGCCACCAGGGTGCCGGCCAGGATGGTAGTGGTGGTGGTGCCATCCCCCACCTGTTCCTGTTGGGACTTGGCAGCATTGATGAGTATCCTGGCCGCCGGGTGGTTGACCTCCATCAAATTGAGGATGGTCAAGCCGTCGTTGGTAATCACCACGTCGCCGAATTTATCCACCAGCATGGTGTCAAGACCCTTCGGTCCAATGGTACCCTCCACTGCTGTGGAAATGGCCCGCAGGGCATTGGTGTTGGTCATCAGCGCGGCCAGGCGCTCATCTACTTCGGTATTCTGGCTGACCTGCTTGACGCTCAAAAGACTGCCCCCGTTTCAACACTCCCCCCAGGGAGCTTATTTTATCATTTTTGCCAGGAAATCGGAAAGATGCACGGAAATATAATCAACCAGGCTGAGGGCCCGGGCATAATCCATCCTGGTAGGGCCGATAATACCCACCATCCCCACCACTTCACCGTCCAGGTGATAGGTGGCGGTTACCAGGCTGCAGTCGGCAAAACCTTCGTGCCTATTTTCCCCGCCAATCCGGACAGCTAAACCGGACGGCTGTTCCTGCATCAGCTCCCGGATGACGTTGCCCTGTTCCAGAATGGACAATAAGTTCTTAACCCTGGAAACGTCCCGGAACTCCGGCTGGTTTAAAATATTCAGCATCCCGCCAAGGAAAACCCTGTTTTCCTGGTTAGAGCGGAACAGTTCCTCCACCACATCCAGCACCGCGCCGACAAGCTGCCGCTGCCGGTGCAACTCCCGGTAGATATCCGCCAGGGTTTCCCGCTGGATACGCTCCATGCTTACCCCGTGCAGTCTGCTGTTTAATACCTCCGAGATTCTCTCCAAATCCATGGAGGTGATGGAAAGGGGAATCTCCATTAACCGGTGCTCCACCACCTTGGCATCGGTGACCACCACCAACAGGGCCTTTCCCGGTTCCAGGTGCAAAAACTGAATCCTGTAGATGCTTTTACCCACCTGCGGACCCAAAGCCACTGCCGCATAATTGGTCATTTGGGACAGGGTGGCGGCAGATTGCTGGATTACCGTTTCGATTTCCTGCATTTTACGGGTAAAGGATTGACGGATATATTCCTCATCATCCCGACCCAGGGCATACTTTTCCATTAAACAGTCTACAAAGTAACGGTAACCCTTGTCAGACGGGATACGACCGGCGGAAGTGTGCGGCTGTTCAATCAGTCCCATTTCCTCCAGATCCGCCATTTCGTTTCTGATGGTAGCGGGGCTGACCCCTAGATTATATTTCCGGGCAATGGTACGGGAACCCACCGGCTCGGCGGTGGCGACATAGTCCTGTACAATGGCTGCCAGGACCCGTTTTTTCCGTTCATCCATGCTGGATCCCTCCCATCCCATTGGTTTCTGTTAGCACTCTATTGAAATGAGTGCTAGTGTAAATGCACTTAAAAAATAGCACTAACAACCTATTTTTGTCAAGGGCCTAGGAAGTGAACAAACACCTCGTTGGCCACTGGCAACGCCCTTGCCGTCAGGCGCAGGTGGCCCCCCGCCATTGCCAAAAGACCCCTATCCAACAGTCCTTCCACCGCTTCACCGAACACCTCTTCCACCCGTCGGCCGTAACGGGCGGCAAAGGCCCCCAGGTCAACCCCCTGTAACATGCGCAGACCCAACCACATATTTTCCGCCATTGCTTCATGGCTGGACAACAATTCCTGTTCCGCCATGGGAACCCGCCCTGCCAGGATATCTTGCAGGTAAGCATGCAGATCCTGGCTGTTGGTCCAACGCCTGTTGCACCGGTGGGATGCGGCAGCCACACCAAGACCCAGGTAATCCTTCCTTTGCCAGTACAGCTTGTTGTGGTGGCACTGCCGGCCAGGGAGAGCAAAGTTAGATATTTCATACTGCTCATAGCCAGCCCCCGTCAGTACCTCCCGGGCTGTCAGGTACATCTCCCCGGCCACATCCTGATCCGGTTCAGCCACTTCACCAGTGGCAACAGCATGTCCCCAGGGAGTTCCGGGTTCGATCTTCAGTCCGTACAGCGAAAGATGGTCCGGTTCCAGGGAAACCGCCCGGTACAGAGTGTCCAGCCAGACCACCATGGTCTGGCCGGGCAGGGCGTACATGAGATCAATGTTAATATTCAAAAATCCCACCTGTCTGGCCTGCCGAAAGGCCATCGCCGCCTGCTCCGCCCCATGGGCACGACCCATAACCGCCAGCAGGCTGTCGTCAAAGGACTGCACCCCCAGGGAGAGGCGGTTTGCTCCTCCGCTCCGTAAGCATGCCAGAGTATCCAGGTCCACCGTCCCGGGATTGGCTTCCACCGTCACCTCGGCTCCGCTGGACCACGGCAGCACCCGGTAAATGTTTTGCAGGGTGTCCACCAGTAGATGGGCGGGCACCACCGTTGGTGTGCCTCCTCCTATATATACCGAAGTAAACTCCGGCCATGGCTCCCCCTCCGGCCTTTGGTGCAGTATCGCCTCCTGCACCAAGGCCGCCAGGTACTCTTCCATTACCGGCCCACCACCAGGAAAGGAAACAAAATCACAATACAGGCATTTAGCACGGCAAAAGGGAATATGGATATACAGTCCGGCCAAAGCCCACACCTCACCCCATGTATATCATGTAGCATCATGCCGCCACAGTACCATATATGCAACAGCACCGTAAATACAATATGCAAAAAGACAGTCGGATTGGACTGTCCACCAGTCTTGACTGTCTTGGAGTCCCCAGGGTGCCGTTTGCCACATGTTTCTGAACCTGCCCTCGCAGGTGGGTGTCCTACTGATGGTTTTTGCCTGCCGGCTAACGGAGACCGGTTTGGCAGCCGCCGCCAGATACGAACTCCCTCAGAAACAGCGTTGGTTCAAAACTTGTGGCATTAACACGCACACCTCAGGAGAATTATTTTTAATCATTTCATTACAGGCCTATCTTATCATGTTCCCTCTGAACTGTCACTAGGAGAATATTCCCTTGGTGGGGTGCCACCGGATCCCTGTTTTGGCGTTATTTGTCCACCTGGAGAACCGCCATAAAGGCCTCCTGCGGAATTTCCACATTCCCCACCTGCTTCATCCTCTTCTTGCCCTCTTTTTGTTTTTCCAGTAGTTTGCGTTTCCGGGTAATATCCCCACCGTAACATTTGTCCAGCACATTTTTGCGCATGGCTTTGACCGTTTCCCTGGCAATCACCTTGTTGCCGATGGCAGCCTGGATGGGGACCTCGAACATCTGCCGGGGAATTAATTCCCGCAGTTTTTCCACCAGGCCACGGCCACGGTGATAGGCACGATCCCGGTGTACAATACAGGATAACGCATCCACCACTTCATTATTGATCAGGATGTCCATCTTCACCAGATCGGACTCCTGGTATCCCTTCAGTTCGTAGTCCATGGAGGCATAGCCCCGGGTTCTGGATTTTAATAGGTCAAAGAAATCATAGATGATTTCACTGAGGGGCAGCTCATATATTAACATGACCCTGTTGACTGAGAGGTATTCCATGGTGATGAACTGGCCACGTTTTTCCTGGGCCAGCTCCATCACCGCCCCCACAAACTCTGCAGGGACCATGATGGTGGTATGCACAAAGGGTTCGGCAATTGCTTCCACCAGCCCCATTGGCGGCAGGTTGGCCGGGTTATCCACCATCACCACCTCGCCATTGGTTTTGGTAACCTGATACACCACGTTGGGTGCCGTTGTGATAAGGTCCAGATTATACTCCCGCTCCAGCCTTTCCTGCACTATTTCCATGTGCAACAAACCCAAAAAGCCGCAACGAAAGCCAAAGCCGAGGGCCAGGGAAGTTTCCGGCTCATAAAGCAGGGAAGCATCATTCAGTTTCAGCTTTTCCAAGGCATCGCGCAAATCGTCGTAACTGCCGGTATCGGTAGGATACAGACCGCAAAAGACCATGGGTGTTACCTGGCGATATCCGGGCAGGGCAGCCCCGGCCGGATTCCGGGTAGCGGTAATGGTATCCCCCACCCTGGTATCCTTGACATTTTTAATGCTGGCGGTGATATAACCCACCTCACCAGCGTGCAGCACCGGTACCGGGCGCATGGCAGGCGTAAAGATCCCCAGATCGTTGACCTCAAAGGACCGGCCAGTGGACATCATGGTGATTTCCATACCCTTTTCCACCCGCCCGTCCACCACCCGGATATAGGGAATGGCTCCCCTGTAGCTGTCAAAATGAGAGTCGAAAATCAGTGCCCGGAGGGGCCCCTCTTCCGCTCCCCTGGGGGGCGGGATGCGCTGAACGATAGCTTCCAGGATTTCCGCTGTGCCAATGCCGGTTTTGGCAGATGCCAGGATGGCATTGCTGGCATCCAAACCGATAACCTCCTCGATTTCCCCCTTGACCCGTTCCGGGTCGGCACTAGGCAGATCAATCTTGTTGATCACCGGGATTATTTCTAGGTTGTGTTCCAAGGCCAGGTAGACATTGGCCAGGGTTTGGGCCTCAATGCCCTGGACGGCATCCACCACCAGCAGGGCCCCCTCACAGGCCGCCAAGCTTCGGGACACTTCGTAGGTAAAGTCCACATGCCCCGGGGTATCAATCAGGTTGAGGGTATACAACTCCCCGTTGGCAGCCCGGTAGGAGAGACGTACAGCCTGGAGCTTGATGGTAATTCCCCGCTCCCGCTCCAGTTCCATTTGGTCCAGTACCTGGTCCGTCATTTCCCTGGCGGTCAGGGCGCCGGTGTATTCCAGCAAACGGTCCGCCAGGGTGGACTTGCCGTGATCGATGTGGGCGATTATGCAAAAGTTGCGAATTCGCTGCTGTCTGTCCAAAATATGCCGTACTCCCTTCAGTGGGCTAAACTTAAAGTATTATAACATCCCGCCGCCGTCAGTGGCAACCTGGTCTATTTATTCCCACGGCGGCCCAGGCGGCGCCGGAGCATGCCCCAGGCCAACTTCCCTTCTTCCATCCGGAAGGCCAGGGCCATGCCGCCGTAAACCAGTGCGCCGATAGACAAGGGAACCAGCACATGAACGGCCTGATGGACTTTCCATTCCAGGTTCAAAAATCCACCTAGCACATCTGCCACGCCAAACATGAAAAATCCCATCATCACTGAGGCCAGAAGGATCTTGCCAAAGGAAACCGCCAGTTCACCACCGCCCAGATGGCCCAGGCGGGGCCGCAGCAAGTACATCAGGACGAACATGTTGAACAGTCCGGCTACAGAGTAGGCCAGGGCCAGTCCTCCATGGCCCATGGGCCGGATCAGCGCAAAGTTAAGGGCAATATTCACGGCAATGGTAGCCACACCAACGCCAACAGGCGTGCGGGTATCGTGCATGGCATAGAAGACGCGGTTTAGCATGTGGATAGCTGCATAGGCCACCAGTCCAATGGCATAATACAGCAGAGCTATGCCTGTAGCCTGGGTAGCGTCGGCGGTGAACTTGCCCTGCTGGAATAAAAATCGCACCACTGGTTCCCGCAAGGCGATGAGCGCCGCTGCAGCGGGTAGGTTCAAAAACACAATTGACCGCAGTCCCAGGGACATGGTCCGGCGAAATTCATCCATTTCCTTACGGGCCACCTGGCCGGTAAGGGTGGGAAAGGCGGCCACCGAAACCGCCAGGGCAAAAATACCCACCGGTAGCATCATCAAGCGCTGACCGGTACGCAAGGCGGCCACCGCCCCTGGAGAAAGGGTGGAGGCTAGATTCTGGTTGACAAACAGGTTCAGTTGGGTGACGGACAACCCCAGCAGGACAGGCACCATTAAGCTGGCGATCTTGACTACACCCGGGTGGCGGAAATGAAAAGCCGGCCGGTACCGCAGGCCCACCCGCAGCAGGGCGGGGAGCTGGACTCCGAAATTGGCCATGGCCCCAATCACAACCCCAATGGAAAAACCAGCGACACCAAAACGATCCGCCAACAACACGCCAACCCCGATGATGGCCAGGTTATACAGCACCGAACCTATGGCAGGGCTGGTAAAGTGCTTATAGGAATTGAGCACACCCATGGATATACCGCTCAGGGCCATGAAGAAGGCCTGGGCAAACATGATTCTGGTCAGTCTTACCGTCAAGGCGGTGGTCTCGTCATCAAAACCGGGGACCAGCACCTTTTCCACCAGCTGGGGAGTAAAGACAACTCCCAGGCCGATCCCCACCAGCATTAAAACCATCACCAGGTTGAAAACGGTGCTGAGAACCTCCCAGCCCTCATCCTCCTTATTTGTGGCCACATAACTGCTGAAGACCGGTATGAGGGCAGAGCTTAAAGCTCCTCCCACCAGCAGCATGTACAAGAAATCGGGGATGGAAAAGGCGGCATTATAGGCGTCCGTCAGACGGTTTTGCCCGAACCACGCGTAAATGACCACATCGCGCAAATAACCCAGAATCCGTGAAATGAACATGGCCGCCATGATGAAACCGGCCGCCCGTAAAACCCGATTTTCACCGTTCAAATGGTTTCACACCTTTCCAGCCGGCTGACCCCCAATAAGTGTGTTCCATGATTTCCTGTCCACCACATTATACCACCGCTAAAAATCCTGCCAAGGACAAAAAAAATCCCCACCTGGGGTTGTTACGTTTTCAGCCGACCAATCACGGACTGGGCGACAAGCCCACAATGCGCTCCCTTGCCTCCCGGGCAGCATGCCCATAGTGCTGCACCACGGTGGCCTGTAACTGCCTGGCGCGATCCAACCCCAAACGGCCACCCTCCACCAGCACCATGGTCCACCCTTGCAAACCGGAGAGTATCGTATAAACCTGCTTATTGACCGGCAACTGTACTCCCAAAAACATTACGGCATAACCGTCGCCTGTAGCCTGGATGGCCAGCAGAGGAACAGGCTCATCCACCAGTGGGGCTACCCTTTCCGCCACGACCACCAGGCCGGTTCCGGCCATGATCACAACCAAAAACAACGCCAAAAATACCCGCACCATGCCCTCACCCGTTTGCACAATTACTATCTACTGATACTATTGCCTTTTCCAGGAAACAAAATACCCTGACCACAGGTCAGGGGACAATCACCCTTTGTTCCTTGAGCACTTCCGCGAGAGCCCTGGCAAAGAGAGTTACGGCATACCTTGCTTCTTCCAGGGAATTGTTGACACCGCCCACCTCCAGCAGTATCGCCCTGGGATGGAGGTGCTGGTTGTACCGCCCATCCTGTACCCGGACACCCTTGGACAGGCCTGGGTATAATTCTTCCAGTTTTCCGTGCAGTAGTGTGGCAAACTCCAGGTTGTCCCTCCACTTAGGGTGCTCCAACCTGGTGTTGCTGCCAACAATAAAAAGCAGCTTGGCGGAGTCCCGCCCGTTGATCTTGATAGTTTCCCGTCTAGTCATACCGGCATCCCTGTGGACATCCACCAGAGCCACCAGGGAGGGGTATTTCTCCAACATGTTTTTTGCTGTCAGTTCGGAATTGCCATAGGAGCGGGCAAAACTGGGGTAGTCGTGAATCACATCCGACCGGACGGTAGCCAGGCCATAGTTCTTCTCCAAAGTTGTCGCCAGGGTTTCCGCCACTTTGACCACACCGGCGTTTTTCCCTTCCAGCTTGTCTTTACCATCGGTGGGGACATAGGTTTCGGCATTGTGGGTGTTGTAAATCCCAATCAAAGGTTTACCGGAAACCGGCACCGGTTCGGGTGCTGGCGCGATTTCCGCCGGCAGACCGGCATCCGGTGATTCCACATGGGCATCGGCATTCTCATCCTCCAGGACAAAGGGCGCGGCCACCACCGGGGCGGATGGGCCCGGTATCGTTTCCGCCACTTTAAACTGGGAGGCCAATACCTCGCGCGGATTCAACAAGTCGGCGCCAGTTACCGCTTGCACCGCCGCCTGGACCCACTGGGAACCAGCGGTGCCGGAGCCACTGACTGCCGTGGCGGGTAAGCCCCTTTCCAGGGCGCGCACCAGCAGTTCGCTGCTGATTCTGGACCACCCTTTGGTTAAAAAGGAGGAATCCATCCTGATTAAGCTAACCGCCTCCCTAAAAAAAAGAACGGCCATCACCAATGTAAAGATGAAAACAATGACCCGGCCGGCATAAATCCGGCGGCAGGATAACCTAAGCACTGCAGAACCCCCTTTTGGCAGCCGACCGTTTCACAACCAGCCTTCCATGCAAATTCATATGCCGGATAGGCAGGGGGTATACCACCAAAAAGGGACTAGCCCCCCAGGTATCTGATTTTCGCAAACAAAAATGGGAAAGGCACTCCCAAAGGGATGCCTTCCCGCATTGTGTTCCGTCCTGTTGAAAACCTTTGCCTTCAGAGCTGACGGTTAGTTACCGCAGTTCTGTAGGTACAAAGGCATCAATGACACCGATGACCAGGGCTGCCAGCAATGCTCCCAGGATATTGACCGAAAGGAAGTTGGGGACGATAAACTGGGCCAGGTAAATGACCACCGCTGCAGTAATAAAACCAACCAGCCCCCTGCTCTGGGGAGATACCCGTTTGCCCATCAGATTTTCAGCAATAAAGCCCAGAATGGCAATAACCACCGCTGCGATGAGTGCTCCGGTAAAACCCGCCACGGTAATACCCGGGAGCAACCAGCCAACCAGCATCAACACCAAAGCAGAAACCACAAAACGAATAGCCGCACCTAACACCTTGTTCACCTCCTTTGCATTGCTCCTCTATGGTTGCCCTTCCTGTCCCAGATTATACCTTTACGGTGCCATTTGCTGCTCATCTTGCCCAGAGCTGACGCACGACTTTTAAAACCCAGGCATATCAGGGTTTACAGGGGTTGGAACGAAATAACCTTTCGCGCCATTTTCTTGTGAAGGTGTGAAAAAATAGCGGTCTGCGGGTATTTTTCATGCGTCAGTGCTGCATCTTGCCATGGATAGTTGCCTTTTCCTGATAGGCATGATACAATACAGGTTGTTAATTCACAGGCTGTACGTTACCATCACTGGAAAAGGCATCTTTTATTAATTGAACAGGGATCTTGCGTTAAGGAGGTGACCGCATTGCCCAACATCAAATCGGCTGCAAAGCGGGTGGAGATTGCCCGCAAGCGCAACCAGCGCAACTCAGCCCTCAAATCCACGGTAAAAACGGCTATAAAAAAGTTTGAAGCCACCCTCGGGGATGGCAACCAGGAAGCAACCAAAACCGCCCTGGTTAAAGCCATTAAGACCATTGATTCCGCCGTAACCAAGGGCTTGTTGCATAAAAACAACGCAGCCAGGAAGAAATCCCGCCTGCAGCGCCGCTTTAACGCCACAATCTCCTAAAATGGACCATGCGCACAGCAGCCCACCTCCTCAGGGGAAGTGGGCCTTAATATTTTACAGGCAAAACTTGATTACCGCCAGTTCCACCTGCACCGCCGGATCCCCGGCCCCGCTTTTTAGCCGTTCATCCACCATCAAAAAATCCTTCAACGCCTCCACCAGGGCCTGTGCGGTAAAGTTACGGCTCTGGGCGCCCGCCCTTTTGGCGGCAAAGGGATGAACCCGCAGATAACTCCCCAGATCCCCCTCCCGCACACCCCTGGCCAGTAATCCCTTGGCCATCAACATCAGACGCACCTGCCGGGCCAGCATCAAATTAAGGTAAACCGGCTGCTCGCCGGCCCGCATCATTTCCCGCAGGAGATCGATGGCTTGGGCTGTCTGCCGGTTGGCCATGGCATCCACCATTTCAAAAATACCCACCTCAGCATTACGCGGCACCAAGCGGCGTACAACCGGCAAGTTGACATTGGTTTCCTCACCCAGGTAAGTGCATATTTTGTCCACCTCGGCGTCCAAAGCGGTCATGCTGCCGCCAGTGGCGATGATCATATACTCAAGGGCCTCCGGTGTGATTTTCTTGCCTACCTCCCCCCAACGTCCCTTCAGCCATTCCACCAGGGCTGGCCCCTTTAACGGCACGGCGGAAACCTCCTGTCCAACCTTGATCATGGCCTTAACCAGCTTCCGGCGGGTATCCACCTTCCCATCCGCCGCCAGCACCATTACACAGGCGGGATTGGGCCGGAGCAGGTATTCCAGCAACTCCCTTTCCCCGTCATCTTCCGCCGCGGATTGCTCATCCTGTTGTTCCGCCATACCCCTTTTGGCTGCCAGAAAACGGATACCCTTGATCACCACCAGCCGTCGTTCAGCCATGAAGGGCATAGTGGCACCCTGAGCGACCACCTCACCGGGCGTCATCCTGGAGCCATCCAAAACATTATAATCAAAATCCGGTACCCCGTCTGGCAATACCACCCGGTGGATCTGCTGTAAAAATTTACGAATCAGGTATTCTTCTTCACCATGCAGCAGGTACAAGGGGGCCACCCGCCCCTTTTGCAGTTCCGCCAAAGCTTCCAACACATGCACCGTGCTCTGCCTCCTTGCCCACCGGCAGCTATGCAAAACCGTGCCCGCCGGTAACAGGATGGTAGTTTGACCGCAGAGGCCCTTTTTCCTTCCTGCCCCGGCATGGACTGCTGTTTTCCAGCAAATAATATGCCTATGTTAGTTGTCATCACAGGGAGGGGTTATTCATTTCCAGCCAACCGGTGCGTGTAACCATCAGGGGAAGGCGCCTCCCCGGCCTGTTGGGGAGGGATATCGGCATTGACCTTGGTACAGCCAACACCTTGGTTTATTTAAAGGGTAAGGGGGTGGTACTGGCGGAGCCAACGGTTATTGCCGTGGACACCCACACCGATGCCATAGTGGCGGTGGGTAGGGAAGCCTGGGAGATGCTGGGCCGAACTCCCAGCCGCATCGCCGCCATTCGCCCCATGCAGGAAGGAGCCATTGCCGATTTTGACACTACCCGGCGGTTGCTGGCCTATTTTATCGGTAAAGTTGCCGGCAGGTTCAGCCGGCCCCGGGTAATTTTAAGCGTCCCCTACGGAACCACCCAGGTGGAAAAACGGGCGGTGATGGAGGCCGCCCGCCAGGGAGGTGCCAAAGAGGCCTTTTTGGTGGAGGAGCCGCTGGCCGCCGCCATCGGGGCCGGCCTGCCGGTGGAGGAACCCATTGGCCACATGGTGGTGAACATTGGCGGGGGAACCACCGAAGTGGCAGTCATCGCCCTAGGGGGCGTTGTGCGGGGGATGTCCCTGCGCAGTGCCGGCGATGCCCTGAACCGGTCCATCCAGGCCTTCCTGCGCAAGAAGTACCGCCTGGAGGTGGGAGAGCGCACCGCGGAAGTGATTAAACTGGAAATCGGCTATGCATGTGACCCCGTACCCGGCTCCACCACCACCGTGAAGGGGATCAAGTTGACCACCGGGCTGCCGGAGGGAATTGAGGTATCCGCAGCGGAAATCACCGAGGCCATGCAGGAACCCCTTGGGGCCATGCTTAGTGCGGTAAAAAATGTTTTCGAACAAACCCCTCCCCAGTTGGCCTCCGACATCATCGACCGGGGTATCACCATGACCGGCGGCGGTGCATTGCTGCATAACCTGGACCGCCTTTTGGCCAAGGAGTTGTACCTGCCCGTGGTGGTAGCCGATGATCCCATCACCTGTGTGGCCAGGGGCACGGGCAAAATCCTGTACCAGATCGGCACCCTCAACCGGCTGGCCCTTTACCATGCCTGACCATCAAGCCTGACCCTCAAGGAGGGTTCCCCCTGTCGCTACCCACCTTAGTTAAGGAAAGGAAAACCCCCGCCACCTCCAACGGGTTCCCTGTTGAGCCACCGGTATTACCGTGTTCACCCACCAGCGGTGGCCGTCGGTACGGACGGTCACCGCCCCATGTAAATCGGTACGGTAGACCGGCACCCCCCGCCGTTGCCAAAACTCCAGCACCTCCGGAGCCGGGTGGCCATAGGGGTTGTTCGCACCCGCCTGGACGATCACCGCCTGGGGATTGACTGCCGCCAGAAATGGTTCATAAAGACCGGTACGGCTGCCATGGTGCGGCAGCACCATCAATGTGCTTTGAAGATCCTGGCCGGATGCCACCAGGGCCGCCATGGCTTCCTGTTCGATGTCGCCGGTAAACAGGATGGAGAAGTTCCGGTAGACTGCTTTCACCACCAGGGAATTGTTATTATCCCCCTTCAATCCGGGCAGTGGGCCCAGGATGGATACCTCCACCCACGGATCCACCGCCACCCGGCTCCCAGGCCCCACCTCTACCGCCGGTACCTTCCGATCCTGCACCAAAGACAACCAGGACAGATAACCATCCCCAAACAATCCGGCTCCGGGGGTTATCACCAGTTGTACCGGCAGCCGTTTGATCACCGCTTCCAACCCTTGAAGGTGGTCGGTATCCGGGTGGGAAGATGCCACCACCTCCACCCTGGCTGCTCCCCGGCGGATGAGGTAAGGCACCAGGATATCCTCTCCGATGTCGAAGGTGCTGCCGGTCCGGCGCGAACCGCCGCCATCCAGTAAAAGGTCCGCTCCGGCCGGTGTACGCAAGTGGATGGCGCTGCCCTGTCCCACATCCAGCATGGTAATCACCATGGGTGCGGGTCGCATTATCCAGGCTGTAATACCCAGGACAACGGCCAAGGCGGAAACGGCCAGCAAGCCCGCCCACCGCATGGCCAGGTAGCGTACCCGCGGATGGTCCCGGAAGACCACCATTTCCCGGATCACGATCAAAACCAGAAAGTAGGCTATCACCAGAACGGGTGACGGTGTGGGTACCCGCCAGGCTGCCCCGGGGATGGTATTAAGGAGAGAAAGGAAAAACGTCACACCATCCGCCAGCAGGTTTACCGCCACCAGCAGGGGTGCAGCCAGGGGTATCCACACTGTGGCGGCAACCATTGCCGCCATCCCCAGACTAACCACTACTCCAATCACCGGCACCGCCACCACGTTGGCCGGCACGGCCAGCAAGGTAAGGATGTTAAAATGGTAGGCCACCAGCGGCAATGTGGCTGTTTGGGCAGCCACCGAGACGGCAAGCCAATCGGCCCATCCCATCCGGGAACCGGTAGCCCGGGCCAGAGGGAAGAGATATACCATTCCCCATGCGCCGGCAAAACTTAACTGGAAACCCGCCTCCACCCAGCTTTCCGGCCGCCACAATAAGATCAGCAAAGCTGCTAAAAGCAGAGCGGTGGGGTAATCCCGCTCCCGGCCCAATGCATAAGCGATGAAACCCAGGCCAGTCATCAGGGCTGCCCGGACCACCGATGGAGTAAAACCGGCCAGGGCGGCATAAAACAAAAGGCCTGCCAGTCCTGCCACCACAGTCCCCCTGCGGCTCACACCCATCATCCGGCACAGGCCCGCCACAAACAAAGCGACCAGACCCACGTGAAGACCAGATACCGCAAACAGGTGCGCCACCCCCAGGGTATGGAACAGGTCCACCTGGGCGGCATCCAGGCGTTCCCGCTCACCCAGCATGACCCCCAGCAGCACCGCAGCGCCCTTTGGGTGCATATAGCGGTTGGCCGCTTCCTCCACCCGCTGCCGCACCAGGTCCGCCATAAAAAGCAACGGATTGCCCGTTACCTGGCCGGCAACTGCCACCTGCTGCGTATCGGTTACCAGCCGGTAAAAGATCCCCCGGCGGGCCAGGTATGCCCGATAGTCCAGTTCACCAGGGTTTCTGGCAGTGGGAATCTCCTGTAATTGACCGGTGATCTTTAAGACACTGCCGTAACGGTAGAGCGGTTGGTGCGGGTCAGTGCCATGCCTCCCCAGGGCCGGAGCATTTTGCGGGGTGGTGGATTTCTCCCTACTGTATATGACAACCTGTATTCTTTCCCTTACGGGCCGGCCGGCCACATCCCCTGCCATTACCATCAGCACAACCCTGTTGGGATACCGCACCGGCCTTTCCACCACCGTCCCGGTGATCGTTAGCCTTGTGCCTGCAAGACCCGGATCCAGCCCGGACTGCCGCAGGCCGCTTAGCCCTCCCCAAAAAAGCCCCGCCAGTAAAAAACCCAGCAGGATCAAGATCACCGCCCCCGGGCGGGACCGGTAAACCCACCAGGCTGCCACAGCCAGGGCAGCCCCAAACAAGGGTAGACCCGGCGGCAGTTGCCACCACCGGGTCAGAACTAACCCTAAGATCATTGCGGCTAAAGGGAGGGCAAGGGGCCTGGACATTTCGTGAGCCTCCCCCAATAGAAAAATAATGGCTAAGCATCTAACGTTCCTTCTCCATGACGGCCCCAGATTACTTGTGGAAATCACCTGGTAACCATTTCTGTATACCCCAGCAAATTCCTTTTCATTCTAATGGGATAACTTGATTGTACCGCCTTCACGAACTTCATGCTTATTGGGGCCGTCGCCTACCTGTCCAGGCACAGGCAGGTGTGATGGATTAACCCTGCCACTTCCCCCATTCCTAAAGACTTTTGCATGTTGCTCCTCCTGTCTTCCTAATGGGTGGCATCGCTGCCGGAAATGCAGCGTTGACAACCCATGTGGATTGGCTTACACTTTTCCTGCAGCAGGCTTGCCGCCACACCAGACGGAAAGGGGAGATCAACCGTGAAGGCTCTGGCACTTTTTTCCGGTGGACTGGATAGCACCATTGCCATCAAGGTGATGCAGGAACAAGGAATCGAAATAGAGGCCCTGAATTTTACCAGCCCCTTTTGCCGGTGCGCAGGCAACAAGGGCTGCGGCCATACCGCCCAGCAGGCCGAGAAGCTGGGAGTCAAACTGCACATCAGGGTGTGTGGCGAGGAATACCTGCGGGTGGTGGAAAAGCCCAAGTTTGGTTATGGTCGAAACATGAACCCGTGTATTGATTGCCGTGTCTTTAAATTCCGGGAAGCAAGGCGGATCATGGATGAGGTTGGAGCGTCCTTCATGTTTACAGGAGAGGTGCTTAGCCAGCGCCCCAATTCCCAGCGCAAAGACGCCCTGCACACCATTGACCGGGAAGCTGGGGTGCAGGGACTTATTCTGCGGCCGTTGTCAGCCGGTTTCCTGGAGCCGACCATCCCGGAGATCAACGGCTGGGTGGACCGGAACCGCCTGCTCAGCATCAAAGGCCGTAACCGCAAGGTGCAAATGGACCTGGCCAGCCACTACGGGCTCAACGATTATCCGTGTCCCGCCGGGGGCTGCCTGTTGACCAACGAAGGATTTGCCGACAAGGTCAGGGACCTGGTGGAACATGGCACCGCTCTGACCATTGCCGGCATCAACCGCCTGAAGGTGGGCCGCCACTTCCGGCTCACCCCAACCGTAAAGCTGATTGTGGGCAAAAACAGCGGCGAAAACGAGTTACTGGAAAAACTGGCCCAGCCGGATGAATATCTCCTTAGCGCCTTGAGCCATGCCGGTCCGGTGGCTCTGCTGTCCGGGTCCGTCGGCCAGAGAGAGCTGGAAGTGGCCAGCCGGGTGGTGGCCAAATACAGTGATGCCCAATTGGAAGAACAGGTGGTGACTGCTGTCAAGGGGCCGGACATGTATCTCGAAACAACTGTGATGCCCTTCTCAGACCGGGACCTGGACCCCTACCGGATTGTCCGGCAGTTTAACGTTCCACAATAATCGCCATGCCCATGCCGCCGCCGACACAGAGGGTGGCCAGGCCGCGTTGCAGGTTGCGCCGGACCATTTCATAAACCAGAGTGAGGATAATCCTGGCGCCGGTGGCCCCCACGGGGTGCCCGAGGCCGATCCCGCTACCGTTGACATTTACAATGTCCCGGTTTAATTCCAGCAATTTCTCACAGGCCAGATACTGGGCGGCAAAGGCTTCATTCAACTCCACCAATTGAATATCAGCCATGGTCAGCCCTGCCCGCTGCAGCACTTTCCTGGTGGCCGGAACCGGGCCGTAGCCCATCAGGTCCGGTTCCACACCAGCCCTGGCATGGGCCACAATCCGCGCCAGGGGCTTGATGCCAAGCTGTTCCGCCTTTTGAGGGGTAGTCAATAACAATGCCGCCGCACCGTCATTTAGCCCGGAGGAATTCCCGGCGGTGACGGTGCCGTTTTTACGGAATACCGGAGCCAGTTTGGCCAGATCCTCCATGGTAATACCAGGCCGGGGGTGCTCATCGGTATCCACCAGCAACGGTTCCCCCTTCCGGCGGGGAATCGGTACCGGGACGATTTCCTCCCGGAACCGGCCGGATTGGATAGCCGCCACAGCATTCAAATGGCTCCGGAGGGCGATTTCATCCTGCTCCTCCCTACCAATGCCATACTTTTCAGCCAGACGTTCAGCGGTCTCCCCCATCATGATGTGGTGATCCGGGTCGGTCAATAACTCCCATAGAGCATCGGTCATCTGCCCGTGCTGCAGCCGCTGCCCCCAGCGGGCACCCTTCAGCACATAGGGCGCACTGCTCATGCTTTCCACACCACCGGCAATGACCACATCTGCATCACCGGTAGCTATGGCCATTACCCCGAACACCACCGCCGCCATGCCAGATGCGCACTGGCGCTGGATGGTGGCACCGGTGGTTTCCTGCGGGAAGCCTGCCCGCAGGGCGGCGACCCTGGCCACATTGGGCTCATCGGTGCGCATGAGGCAGTTACCCAATAGCACTTCATCCACCTCTGCCGGGTCAATGCCGGCACGTCGCACCACCTCCTGCAGCACTACGGTAGCCAGCTGGTTGGCCAGCAGATCCTTGAATTGCCCGCCGAAATCACCAACTGGTGTGCGGCACCCTGCCGCGATGACCACATCCCGCATCGTGACTTTCCCCCTATCTTACGTCTTTGACCAGAATCCTTCCTGTCGGTGTTTGTTCCACAGGCTAAAAATGATTTTCCAGCCATTTAATCAACGGTTACACCCCATCATACTCCAGCATTGTTCCACGAAATCCGGGGCCGTCGTCAATACACGGTAATCAAATTCCGAATCTGTTCAAACTTGGCCTGGCCGATGCCGGAAACACCGGTAATGTCCGCCGGATCCTGGAAGGGACCGCGGGTGGTGCGGTAGTCCACAATCCGCTGGGCCAGGGCTGGGCCGATACCGGGTAAAGATTCCAGTTCCTTGGCAGAAGCAGTGTTGATGTTTATAAGGTTTGGGCCGGTTACACCTGCGCCGGTGCCGGATGTTGCAACAGCCGTCACCGTCCCGGCCGTCTGTCCGGCTGCCGGTACCGCCACCCGCTGGCCGTCAGCAAGTACAGCAGCCAGGTTTAAAGCGTGGATATCCGCCTGGGGCGTTGGACCAGCCAAGGTTACGGCATCCAGCACCCGGCTACCCCTGGCCATCCGGTATACCCCCGGCCTTTCCACCGCCCCGACCACATGCACCTGAATCTCGCCCTTGTTATCCCTGCCGGCGTCCTTTAACGATTCCACAACTGGAGGTGGTGTCACCACCTGGGGGGTATGGGGTACAGCCAACCCTTGCCAGCGGGCATACAGGGCACCACTGCCAAAAAGCAGTGCAGCCGCCAGTATGGCCACCAAATATATCGAACGGCGCTGTTCCATATGTCAACTCCCCTGCGCAAATCTGCCAGAATACTACTACAACGATTCAGCTATTTCCTGCAGGATCTGTGCAAAAAAGAAAGGCCCCCGGAGGGGCCGAACTAATGATTTCTCCTGTTAAACAAGGAACCAATTGCTCTTAACTTTATAGCCACACCCATTCCCCGTATCCGTGGATCAAGAAAAGTTCCTCCAGCTCTCTGGCAGTAAAATTATCGCCGCTAGTCATGTAACCGGCGGTTCTAACGTTCAGCGACTTTTTCAGGGCTTAAGGCTATGGAGGCGGGAAAATCTTTAAGATTCGACGTGACTACCTTCTTCCCCTGGACCGCCGCTGTAGCAGCGATGAAGCTATCGGCCATGCCCATAACCTTGCCCTTTTCTGCCCATTCCCGCCTTAATGTCGCGGCGACTTCAGCGATTTCGCGGTTGATAGGGATGATTTCCCAGTTTTCAAGAAGGGATTTAATTGTTTTCTGGGCCTTAGCCGTCCGTGCTCCGGTCAAGAGTTCATGGTATATTATTACATTGGTAAAGGCGGCCCCGGATAATATCGTTTCTTCCAGCCATGCTGTAACTCTTGACGAAAGCCTTCCGGTGAGGTGGTCAATCAACACACAGGTGTCAATCAAATATCCCATGGTAAGACCATCCGATCCTTGTCGCGTACTCTTTCAACCCATTCCGCTCCTGTGCTTGAGGCCCATTCAGGCGCATCCTCAGGAGCTAAGGCCCCTTGGGTTTCTTTGAAGGATTTCACTTGCATCTCACGGCGCAATTTTTCAGCCACCGCATCGACAATAAAACTGTTACGGTTGACACCACGGGATTTAAGATATGCGGCCATTTGGTCCACCATTCCCGCTGGAAACCTAATGTGGATCATTTTTGTCTCAGACATATTGTAACACCCCCTGTTATATAAGAATATAACAGATATCTGTTAAGAATACAATTGCGTTTCCTGAGCTTCCCAGAAGTCCATCGGTATGCCGGGCGCACCAAAAAAGAAAGGCCCCCGGAGGGGCCGTTCCACTATTCCCGGAACCAGCGCCGGGAAGGCAAACCTTTAATGACAATCAGGCAAGTCCATTCCAGAAGGAAGTTCAGAACAATGCTGATGTGTCAGGTATAACTAGTTTCCTGTGACACTTAAGCCGAGTTCTGGCTGGGATTTTTATCTACACCACCAGGTTGATCAGCTTATCCGGCACCCAGACCACCTTTTGGACTTTACGCCCAGCCAGGATGGCCTGTACCCGTTCCAGCCCGAGTACCAGTTCCTCCACCTCGGCCTGGGTCAGTCCAACGGGAATTTCAATCCGGTCGCGAATTTTACCGCTTACCTGTACCACCACGGTGACCATATCCCTGACCAGGGCTGCCTGGTCGTATTGTGGCCAGGGTTGCCTGTGCACACTGCCCTGGTATCCGATGGCCTGCCACAACTCTTCCGCGATGTGGGGAGCGAAGGGAGCCAGTACCAGTGACAGGATGGTCAGTGACTCCTTCATCACCGGCAGGTGATGCAGTTCCGGCGCCACCCGGTCCCGGTAATGGTACAGGGCGTTGACCATTTCCATAATGGTACTGATGGCGGTGTTGAAGTTAAACCTCTGGCTGACATCCTCCGTCACCTTTTTCAGGCAAGCATGGGTAGCCCGCCGGATTTCCGCCTCTTCCGGCAGCAGTTCGCCCCCAGTAAAGGGCTCCACACCGGCCACCCGCCCGCTAAAGCTCTGCACCAACCGCCAAACCCGGTTCAAGAACCGGTAGCACCCCTCCACACCCTGATCGCTCCACTCCAGATCCCTTTCGGGGGGTGCCGCAAAGAGGATGAACAGGCGGGCGGTATCGGCGCCGTAACGGGCAATAATCTCCTCGGGACTGACGGTATTCCCTTTGGATTTGGACATCTTCCCCCCGTCCTTGAGCACCATACCCTGGGTTAGCAGGTTTTCAAAGGGTTCCTGTACTGACAGCAGCCCCAGGTCGTACAGTACCTTGGTGAAGAAGCGGGAATACATCAGGTGCAGGATGGCATGTTCCACTCCGCCAATATACTGGTCCACATGCATCCAGTAGTCGACGGCCTGGCGATCAAAGGCGGCATGGTCTGCCTTGGCACTGCAATACCTCAAGAAATACCAGGAGGAATCCACAAAGGTATCCATGGTATCCGTCTCCCGCATCGCCGGTCCGCCGCAGGCGGGGCAGGCGGCATGCAAAAAGGCCGGACTGGACTTTAAGGGGGATTCCCCCGTAGGCTTGAACTCCACATCCATGGGAAGTTCCACCGGCAGCTGGTTTTCCGGCACCGGCACCGCACCGCAACCTTCACAATAAATGATGGGGATGGGTGCGCCCCAGTAACGCTGGCGGGAGATTAACCAGTCCCGCAGCCGGAAGTTAACCTGGCGCTGGCCGATGCCGTTGGCCTCCATATGGTCAGCGATGGCCCGCTGTCCCTCCCTGTTGTCCAGGCCGTTAAAGGCACCAGAGTTGACCATCAGGCCCGGCCCCTCGTAGGCCTCAGGCATGGTATCACCGTTTAACTGTTCACCTTCCGGCTGGATGACCACCCGGACAGGTAAACCATACTTGCGTGCAAAAACAAGGTCCCGGCTGTCGTGGGCAGGTACGCCCATCACCGCCCCGGTGCCGTAACCCATCAAAACATAATTGGCTACCCAGATGGGTACCCGTTCCCCGTTCATGGGGTTGATGGCATAGGCGCCGGTAAACATGCCTTCCTTTTCCGTATCCGCCGCCGTCCGGTCCATTTCCTGCATGCGCTGCACCCGGCGGACAAACTCCAGGATGGCCTGCTCCTCCGGCCTGCCGGACACCAACTTCCCTACCAGGGGATGCTCCACAGCCAGCACAACGTAGGTAACGCCGAAAACGGTGTCATGCCTGGTGGTAAAAACCGGCAGCGGGTCATCCATGCCTTCAATGGCAAAATTGAACTGCACCCCTTCACTGCGCCCGATCCAGTTCTCCTGCATGATTTTAACCTTCTCCGGCCAACCGGGCAGCAGGGCCAGATCCTTTAACAGCCTTTCGGCATAGGCTGTGATTTTGAAAAACCACTGTTCCAGGTCCTTTTTCTCCACAACGGCCTGGCAGCGCTCGCATTCCCCGTCAACCACCTGCTCGTTGGCCAGTACGGTGGCGCAGGAAGGACACCAGTTCACGGCAGCCCTTTTTTTGTAGGCCAGCCCGTTTTTATATAGCTGCAGGAACAACCACTGGGTCCACTTGTAGTAATCGGGATGGCAGGTGGAAATCTCCCTGTCCCAATCGTAACTGATGCCCATGGCCTTCAGCTGCCGTCGCATGTTGTCAATGTTGTCCCACGTCCACTGGGCCGGGTGAATGTTACCGTGCTTGATTGCCGCATTTTCCGCAGGTAGCCCGAAGGCATCCCACCCCATGGGATGCAGAACATTATACCCCTGCATTGTCTTGAAGCGGGCCACCACGTCCCCGATGGAGTAATTGCGTACATGGCCCATATGCAGGTTGCCCGATGGATAGGGAAACATCTCCAGGGCGTAGTATTTTGGTCTGGCAGGATCTTCGGTGGTGCTGTACAGCCCCTCTTCCTCCCACCGTTTTTGCCACTTGGGTTCCAAGACCCTAAATTCGTACCTCTCTTGCAACACCTTCACCTCTTGTTTAACAGGCAGACCGGCCAGCCGCCGGGACTCCCTTTTCTTCTGTAACCTGTTCCTCCTGTAGAATCGCCAGTAAGGTTTGGGCCACCCGGGGATCAAACTGGATGCCGCTCTGTCTTTGAATTTCCGCCACCGCCTGTTCAAAGCTCAATCCCGTACGGTACGGCCTGTTACTGGTCATGGCATCAAAGGCGTCAGCCACGGCGATGATTCTCGCCCCCAGGGGAATCTCCTCACCGGCAAGCCCCTGGGGATATCCCTTGCCATTATACCACTCGTGGTGATGGTAAACCATGGGGATGATATCCCCCAACAGTTCAATGGAGGAAAGGATATGTGCTCCAATGGCCGGATGTTCGCAAATTTCCTGGTATTCCTCCGGTGTCAGCCTGCCCGGTTTATGTAAAATGCTGCTGGAGATGCCAATTTTCCCGATGTCATGGAGAATGGCCGCATAGCTGATCCTGCACACCTCTTCCTCCGTCAGACCTATTTGCCGGGCTATCTTTTCCGCATACCGGGTTACCCGGTCGGAATGACCCGCCGTATAGGGATCCTTAGCCTCCACCGCCGCTGCCAGAGCTTTGATGGTGGAGGTGTATAGATGCAAATTGTGTACATTGGCCTCCATCAGCCGATCCGCCAAGTTTCTCAGTTCCTCCGAAAGAACCTGGTAGTCCCTCCGGGCGGTCTGCTCATGGAGGATTAGCTGGGCCAGGACCAGACAAAAAAACAGGTAGAACAGGGGCACAAAAAAACCTCAAAAAATAATGACAACCACTGCTGCTCGACAATCTGTTGCAATAGAATACCGGACCGCCCGACCGTCAGCACCACCACCGCCGATGATGCCAAAAACAGGCCGGCTGGTAGGCCGCAAATTATGGTGGCGTACATCACCGGTGCCCCGTACAGGATATACATGATTTGCTGTGTATTACCCTTGGTGTAGAAAACCAGGATGGAAATTATGATCCAAAGGGCCCAGACTAGATAGTGGGAATAGGGACGCGGCCGGGAAATAATGGTCAAAAACCTTTGCCAGCGGTCATCGGGGCTCTCTGGTAATGTACACCGCATTGAATGGCTTCCTCCTGCCCAATCCGCCCATATTTCGACCAAAAAACAAAGATTACCAATTCATTATAGCCAAGATCCTCCCTCCCGGTCAACCTTGGCTCTAAGGCAATGGTTATTTGGGCAGGGCTACCCGCTTGGCATCCCCCCATAGTCCTTCCAGGTTATAGAACAATCTGGCGTCGTGCTGGAAAATATGGGCCACCACTGCCCCATAATCCAAAAGGATCCAGATCCCCTCCCGCACCCCCTCCCGCCTGAGGGGTTGCAGGCCAAATTCCGCCAGTTTTTCTTCCACATGGCCGGCAATGGCCTGAACCTGGATCTTGGAATTTCCCCCGGCGATGACAAAGTAATCAGCAATAAGGGAAATCCCTTGCAGATCCAAAACCCGGACATCCTGGGCCTTTTTATCCGCCATAGCCTCTGCCATGGCCAGGGCCTGTTCCAGCGACGTCAATCCATCTCCTCCTCGTCCCGTTTGAGGTTTAACCTACGGGTCTGATCAATTAAGCTGTTCCTTGCCTCCACAGTCACCGGATGCAGTGGTCCTCCGGTGCTGAGCACATACCGGATGGTTTGGTCCAGGGCCATAATCATGGCCGTGGTAAAATCAGTTTCCACCGCCCGCCTGAGGGTGTTTACACCAGGGTAATTGCGGCTGGGCTCCACAAGGTCGGCGACAAACACAACCTGATCCAGGAGGCTCATTCCGGGGTAGCCAGTGGTATGCCTGGCTATGGCCTGCAATACGGCAGGATCGGATACGCTCCACCGGGTACTGGCCAGGAAAGCCCCTACAGGTGCATGTAGCAATTCCGGTACCCGCCTCTCCACCGGGTGCACGGGTATTCCTGCCTGTTCGGCCCAATAGAGCAATTCCTCAGGGGGCATTTCCCTGGCAATATCGTGTAAAAGACCCGCCAGGTAGGCCCGTTCCGGGGAACAGCCATGACGACCGGCAAGATCCGCAGCGGTCCGGGCGACTCCAAGGGAATGACGGTACCGTATAGGGTTTAGCATCCGGGCCAGTTGGGCCTCAAGTTCCTTATTGCCCAAAAGCAAAACCTCCTATGACTTGGTATAGGAGGTCGGTGCAGAAAACTCATGCCCTTGGCTTGGCTTCGTTGACAGTCAGTGCCCGGTTCCCGAACTCGATGCCGTTTAAGGCCTCCACCATTCGGTCAGCATCCGCATCAGCAACTTCCACAAAACCAAAACCCCTTGAGCGACCCGTTGCCCTGTCGGTAATGATCCGGGCAGATATCACTTCACCATGAGTGGCAAATAAATTTGCCAGATCTTCTTCTTTGGTTGCCCAGGGGAGGTTCCCCACGTATAATGTCCGTACCACGTAAGCCTCACCTCACCCTAATTTGGTTGTCAGTGAGTATTATATACCGGCACGGGTGGACTATACATGGTTTCCCTATTACTTTTCATTCCTGCCTTTCTCCCATACCCCGGAATTGGCATAGATACCATTTTGGACAATATACTGCTCCACTGATTCCGGCAACAGGTATTTAATGGAACGATGGCAAGACACCCGCCGCCGAATGTCGGTGGAGGAGATGGCTAGTGCAGGGACCTCCAGCAGTTCAATGCGTTTGCGAGCATAGGGCGGAATGTGGTTTAGGACGTCATCTCCAGCCAAAGAAAAACCCGGCCTGGTTGCAGCAATGAAGCTGGTCATGGTCAACATCTCGTCCACGTTTTTCCACGTCAAGATCTCCATGATGGCATCCGCTCCGGTGATGAAAAAGAACTGGGTTTCTGCCCCATATAGCTGGCAAAAATGCCGGACTGTATCCACCGCATAGGAATAGCCGGGCCTGTCTATTTCCACCCTGGACACTTCAAAGAAAGGGTTTGTGGCCACCGCCAGCATGGTCATCAGGTAGCGATGACTGGCATCGGTGACCATATAATCCTTTTTATGGGGTGGAATCCCGGAAGGCACAAAGACCACCTTGTCCAGCCGGAATTGATCCCGCGCAGCCTCTGCCGTCACCAGGTGCCCATAGTGGATGGGATCAAAGGTACCTCCCATTATCCCAAGCCGTTTCACTATTCTTCACAGCCCTCCGACTTCACATGAGTCAATAATTCCGCGTACTGTGCGGTCTGCGACCTGGGGATCTACTCGCGAATCTGGCCATCACCGTAAATAATATATTTGATGGTGGTCAGGGCTTCCAGGCCCATGGGCCCCCGGGCATGGAGTTTCTGGGTGCTGATGCCGATTTCCGCCCCAAAACCAAACTGGTGGCCATCGGTAAAACGGGTGGAGGCGTTGACATAGACCGCGGCGGCATCCACTCCATCCAGAAACTGCCGGGCACGCCGGTAATCCCTGGTCACAATGGCTTCGGAATGTTTGGTCCCGTAACGGTGGATGTGGTCCATGGCTTCGGCCATGGAATCAACCACCCGCACCGCCAGGATGAGATCCAGGTATTCGGTGGCCCAGTCCTCCTCAGTAGCCGGCAGGATGCCCGGCACCAGTTCCATGGTACGGGCACAACCCCGCAATTCCACCCCCAGGTCCTT